>JBARNF010000167.1:0-23481 GCA_049802835.1 Bradyrhizobium sp. | reverse complement strand
TCGGCATCTCCGTGAAGAACGTGTTCGCGATGGCCTGGGCGATCTCGGCGACGGTCTCGGCGGTTGCGGGCGTCGTCGTTGCCGTGGTCAACGGCGTGTCGTCGGGCCTGTCGGCCTACGGCATCAAAGTGTTCCCGGCGGCGATCCTCGGCGGCCTCGATTCGGTCGGCGGCGCCGTGCTCGGCGGCATCATCATCGGCCTTCTGGAGAATGTCGCGCAATATGTCGACAGCCAGTACCTGCACTGGGGCAATCTCTACGAGATCGCGCCGTTCTACGTGCTGATCATCATCCTGATGATCAAGCCCTATGGCCTGTTCGGCACCAAAGACATCGAGCGGATCTGAATCATGGTTGCACGCTCCACGATACCGGCCGGTGACTTCCGCACCTCCTATGCGGCAGACACCACGATCTTCCCGACCAGGACCAGCCGCAACTTTGCAATTGCCGGCGTAGTCCTGCTGTGCTTCGCACCGCAGGTGTTCTCCGAATACTGGCTGTCGGTGTCGATCCAGATCGGCATCTTCGCCATCGCTGCACTGGGGCTCAACATCCTGGTCGGCTTCACCGGCCAGATCTCGATCGGACAGGCCGGTTTCTTCCTGCTCGGCGCCTTCACCTCGGCCTACATCAACAACACCTACGCGATCCCGGTGTTCTTCGCGATTCCGCTCGCGGGCGTGGTCACCGCGCTGGTGGGGCTGATCTTCGGCCTTCCGGCGGCACGCCTGAAAGGGCTCTATCTCGTCATCGCCACGCTCGCCGCACAATACATCCTGCTCGACTTTTTCTCTCGCGCCGAATGGTTCTCCGGCGGCTCGGTGCCGGCCTCAGCCAATCCGTTCTCGATGTTCGGCTACACGCTGCGCGGCGACAGGCAATATTTCTACGTCGTTCTGGCCTATGTCCTGGTCTGCTACCTCCTGGTCACCAACCTGATGCGCACCCGCGACGGCCGCGCGCTAGTGGCGATCCGCGACCACTACCTCTCGGCCGAGATCATGGGCATCAATCTCACCAAGTACCGCACCCTCTCGTTCGGGCTTGCCGCCTTCTTCGCCGGCATCGCCGGCGCGCTCTATGCGCACTACCAGCTGGTGATCTCGCAGGAGGGTTTTGGCATCGAGCGCTCGATCCTGTTCCTGGCCATGATCATCATCGGCGGCACTGGTTCCATCATGGGTACGCTGATGGGAACGGCCTTCGTGGTGCTGTTGCCGGAATCGATGGAGTGGATCAGCCACAATCTCAAGGGCAGCGCGATCGACAAGGCGCTGTCGCTCAACAACAACATCACCTTCCTGCGCGAGATCGCGATCGGCCTGATCATCATCGGCTTCCTGATGTTCGAGCCGGACGGACTGGCGCATCGCTGGCGTCAGATCAAGACCTACTGGAAGCTCTATCCGTTCTCACATTGAAGCCAACCAAAGGGAGCCGGCGACAACCCGGCCCGAACACAGGAGGAAACCAAATGACGATGAAATCATTGCTGGGCTCGGCAGCGATCGTGCTCACGGTCGGTGCATTCGCACCAACGGCGCAGGCGCAGCAGATCGCGATCGGCCATCTGCAGGATCTGTCGGGCGGCACGTCCGACGTCGGCACGCCCTATGGCCAGGGCGTCGCGGACACCTTCGCCTGGGTCAACAAGAACGGCGGCATCGGCGGCAAGCAGCTCGCGGTCGACAGCAACGATTACGGCTACCAGGTGCCGCGCGCGATCGCGCTCTATAAGAAATGGTCGGCGCCGGACAACAAGGTGGCAGCGATCATGGGCTGGGGCACCGCCGACACCGAGGCGCTGACCGGCTTCCTCGCCAACGACAAGATCCCGGACATGTCCGGCTCCTACGCCGCGGCGCTGACCGATCCCGAGGGCACCAGCGGCAAGGCCAAGCCCGCGCCCTATAACTTCTTCTACGGCCCGAGCTACTCCGACGCGCTACGCGCCGAGCTGACCTGGGCGGCTGAGGACTGGAAGGCCAAGGGCAAGCCCGGTAAGCCGAAATTCGTCCACATGGGCGCCAACCACCCGTACCCCAACGCGCCGAAGGCCGCGGGCGAGGCGCTGGCGCTCGAGCTCGGCTTCGAGGTGCTGCCGCCGCTGGTGTTTGCACTCGCGCCGGGCGACTACAGCGCGCAGTGCCTGAGCCTGAAGAGCTCCGGCGCCAACTACGCCTATCTCGGCAACACCGCGGCCTCCAACATCTCGGTGATGAAGGCGTGCAAGAATGCGGGCGTCGAGGTGCAGTTCCTGTCCAACGTCTGGGGCATGGACGAGAACGCAGCCAAGACGGCCGGCGACGCCGCCAATGGCGTGGTGTTTCCGCTGCGTACGTCGGTCGCCTGGGGCGGTGAGGCGCCGGGCATGAAGACGGTGCAGGAGATCTCGAAGATGTCCGATCCGACCGGCAAGATCTATCGCCCGGTGCACTATGTCGCAGCGGTCTGCTCCTCGCTCTACATGAAGGAGGCGATCGAGTGGGCGGCGAAGAACGGCGGCCCCACCGGCGAGAACGTCGCCAAGGGCTTCCATCAGAAGAAGGATTGGGTGCCGGCCGGCATGGAGGGCGTGTGCAGCCCATCGACCTGGACCGAGAAGGACCATCGCGGCACGATGAAGGTCGACCTTTATCGCGCCAAGGTGACCGGCCCGACCGACGGTGACCTCAACGACATCATGGCCAAGGGCACGATCAAGCTCGAAAAGGTCAAGACCATCGAGCTGCCGCGCAAGGCCGAATGGGCTGGCTGGTAGTTCCTCGCACAGGCGTCATGGCCGGGCTTGTCCCGGCCATCCACGTTTTGCCTCACACGCTGATAGGCGTGGATGCCCGGGTCAAGCCCGGGCATGACGACGGATAGAGTGTCGCCATGACCGATACGCTAGAAAATAAACGGACGACCGCAGCTACTGGGACACCTCCCCCCCTGCTCTCCGTGCGCAACATCGAGGTCGTCTATGACGACGTCATCCTGGTGCTGCGTGGGCTCAGCCTCGACGTGCCCAAGGGCGCGATCGTCGCGCTGCTCGGCGCCAACGGCGCCGGCAAGTCGACAACGCTGAAGGCAATCTCCGGCCTGCTCAAGACCGAGGACGGAGAGGTCACGCGCGGCGAGATCATATTCGACGGCGCCCGCATCGACGGCGTCGATCCGGAGAAGATCGTCCGCCGCGGCATCTTCCAGGTGATGGAGGGCCGCCGCATCATCTCCGACATGACCTCGCTGGAGAATCTGAGGCTCGGTGCGTTCACACGGCACGACCGTGAGGTCTCGAGCGACATCGAGATGGTGTTCAACTATTTCCCGCGCCTCAAGGAGCGCACCGGTCTCGCCGGCTATCTCTCCGGCGGCGAGCAGCAGATGCTCGCGATCGGGCGGGCGCTGATGGCGCGGCCGAAGATGATCCTGATGGACGAACCGTCGATGGGCCTGTCGCCGCTGCTGGTCAAGGAAGTGTTCGCGATCATCAAGGAGATCAATCGCGATCTCGGCGTCACCATCCTGCTGGTCGAGCAGAATGCGCGCGCGGCGCTCTCGGTCGCAAGCCACGGCTACATCATGGAACAGGGCAAGGTGGTGCTCGACGGCACCGCCGACAGCTTACGCGACAATGAGGACGTCAAGGAGTTCTACCTCGGCGGCGCCGGCGATCAGCGCAAGAGCTTCAAGAACCTGAAGAGCTTCAAGCGGCGGAAGCGGTGGCTGTGACTTTTCTTCTCCCTCTCACCGTTCTTACGGGAGAGGGTCGGGGTGAGGGGCAATTCCGGGCACAGCGCCCGCTGAGAGCCTCCCTCACCCGCATCGCATCTGGCGATGCGATGCGACCTCTCGCCACAAGAGCGGGGGAGAGGTTGAGCGACACTGGGGACCAAACATGACCACCCACTACGACGCCCGCGAAACCCGTGATCCCGCAGCCCGCGAGCAGGACCTGTTTGGCCGCCTGCCCGACGTGCTGCGCGCCGCAATCGAGGCGCCCGCTTATGCCGCGCTGCTGCAGGGCATCGATCTCGGCGCCATCACCGGCCGGGCCGCACTGGCGCAACTGCCAGTGCTGCGCAAGTCGGAGCTGCCCGCCCTGCACAAGGCCGCACTCCCATTCGGCGGCTTCGTCGCACAGCCGCCCGGTGCGTTCTCGCGGCTGTTCACCTCGCCCGGGCCGATCTTCGAGCCGGAAGCCGCGCACGCCGATCCCTGGCGCGGCGCGCGTGCGCTGTTCGCCTCGGGGTTCCGTGCCGGCGACGTCGTATTGAACACCTTCAGCTATCACCTGACGCCGGGCGGCTTCATCTTCGACGCCTCGGCGCGCGCGCTCGGTTGCGCCGTAATCCCGGCCGGGCCCGGCAACACCGAGGCGCAATTCGAGCTGATCGAGGCCTATCGCCCGATCGGCTACAGCGGCACGCCCGATTTCCTGAAGATCCTGCTCGATGCCGCCGCCAGCACGGGGCGCGACTTGTCCTCGCTGAAGCGCGCGCTGGTGTCTGGCGCGGCGTTCCCGCCGTCGCTGCAGGCCGAGATCAAGGGGCGCGGCATCGACGCCTACCAGGCGTTCGGCACCGCCGATCTCGGCATCATCGCCTATGAGACCTCCGCACGCGACGGCATGGTCGTGAACGAGGACCTGATCCTTGAAATCGTCCGCCCAGGCACTGGAGATCCGGTTGCCGAAGGCGATGTCGGCGAGATCGTCGTCACCTCGCTCGACCCCCATCATCCCTGGATCCGGCTCGCACTCGGCGACCTCACCGCCGCCCTGCCTGGTATCAGCCCGTGTGGCCGCACCAACCTGCGCATCAAGGGCTGGATGGGCCGCGCCGACCAGACGACGAAGATCAAGGGCATGTTCGTGCGCCCCGAGCAGGTCGCCGAGATCGGCAAGCGTCATCCGGAACTGGGCCGCCTCCGGCTGGTCGTGAACCGCGCCGGCGAGACCGATGTGATGACCTTGAGGGCGGAATGCACGGCCCCCGGCGAGAGCCTGCCCGAGGGCCTCGCCGCGAGCCTGCGCAGCGTCACCAAGCTCGGCGGCAATATCGAGCTGGTCACCCCCGGCACGCTGCCCAACGACGGCAAGGTGATCGCCGACGAGCGGTGAGCCCGCGCAAGTTCGCGCATGAGAACAAGCCCTGCATCGGCGGCATGAGCCGGGCCGGTCATACCGCCCGCGCGCAATTGTCGCCCATCCCCGTGTCTCCTATACAGCCATGTCCCGTTCTTCGGAGTTCGTCCGCATGGCCTTCCCGCGCGCGTCCAAAGCCCTGTCCCGTTTCACCGTGCTCGACCTGACGCGGGTGCGCGCCGGCCCGACCTGCGCGCGGCAGTTCGCCGATTGGGGCGCCAACGTCATCAAGATCGACGCGATGATGGAGGATGGCGGCGAGGCGCTGGGCGGTCCGCGGCGCGGTGCCGACTTCCAGAACCTGCATCGCAACAAGCGCGCGATGACCCTCAACCTGAAGGACCCCCGCGGGCTCGAATTGTTCATGCGGCTCGCCCAAAAGGCCGACGTCGTGATCGAGAACTATCGGCCCGACGTGAAGACCAAGCTCGGCATCGACTACGAGGCCGTGCGCAAGGTCAATCCAAAGATCGTCTATGGCAGCATCTCCGGCTTCGGCCAGGACGGCCCCTACTCCAAGCGGCCCGGCTTCGATCAGATTGCGCAAGGGATGGGCGGGCTGATGTCGATCACCGGCGCCCCCGGCGAAGGCCCGATGCGGGCGGGCATTCCGATCGCCGACCTTTCGGCCGGCCTATCCTGCGCGATGGGCATCCTCACCGCGCTGCTCGAGCGCGAGGTGTCCGGCGAGGGCCAGTGGGTGCAGACTTCGCTCTTGCAGGCGCAGATCTTCATGCTGGATTTCCAGGCGGCGCGGTGGCTGATGGAGAAGGACGTCGCGCCGCAGGCAGGCAACAACCATCCGACCAGCATCCCGACCGGCGTGTTCAAGACATCCGATGGCTACATCAACATCGCCGCCACCGGCGGCCGGATCTGGGAGCGGCTGTGCCAGACGCTCGGCTCGCCCCAGTGGATCGACAATCCGGACTACGCGACGGCGCCGGCGCGCTCGAAGAATCGCGACGCGCTCAACGCCGAGATCAACGCACGCACGCTCGCCAAGACGAGCGAGCAATG
This sequence comes from Bradyrhizobium sp., assembly GCA_049802835.1. Classification (GTDB taxonomy): domain Bacteria; phylum Pseudomonadota; class Alphaproteobacteria; order Rhizobiales; family Xanthobacteraceae; genus Bradyrhizobium. The sequence continues at coordinate 17,327 of JBARNF010000167.1, read as the reverse complement.
GGTCACCGAGCTCAACGCCGCCGGCGTGCCGTGCGGACCGATCTACGCGATTGATCAGATGTTCGAGGATCCACAGGTCAAACATCTCGGCATGGCACAAGCCGTGCCCAACGAGGGCGACCGCGACATCACGCTCGTCGCCCAGCCCTTCACATTGTCGCGGACGCCGAGCCGGATGGCGGCGCGGCCGCCGGAGTTCGGCGAGCAGACCGAGGAGATCCTGTCCGAGTTCGGCTTCACCGACGGTGAGATCGCCGATCTCCGGCTGCACCGCGTCGTGTGAGCAGGTGCAATATGACAAAGCTGCGGCATCCCGCCGCTGTGGCCTGAATGTCACCACGTTGGAACTTCAGACTTGGCCGGATTGAGGCCAAGGCAAGACCGCGTTAATCTCTTCTCATCGGTTGATCGCGGACCTCTTGGGCCCGCGCGTGTGAGGAGTAGCCTTCCATGAGCGCGACGGAATTGAACGAGTTTCTGACGGCGATGAATATCGTGCGCGACGTCAATGCGGCTGCGCTGAACCACGGCGGCGCTCTGCCCTTTGATGAGACGCTGCTCGACAACGACTCCGACTGGTACCACATGCCGGTCGCGGAGAAGGCCAACTGAGACTGAGCTGCCGCGGGTTCGCCCGCCCTCTTTCCAACATCACCTCTGCTCGAAGCCTTCGTTCCGACGAACCGGACGGAGGCTTTTGCTTTTCCGGGCCGCGGGATGAGTCGAGACGCGAGCCGGCGCCCGTCTGATCAGAACGTGCTGAGCGCAAAAAAAGCCCGACGCAAGCGCCGGGCAAGGGGATCGTCTCGGGAGGAAACATCAGGGCGCGATGACCAGAGATCAGGCACCGCGCGTGAGCAGTACAAGAACTGCCCATGAATGAAGCCTACCACGGCCCTGCCTAAAAAGCTGTCATCGCAAAGACACAACCTGAGGAGAAGCGAAGCGCGGCTTCGAACAATGGTCCGATCGTTTCATGCTCTTTGCGGAACGAACGTTGCGTCGGCGCAACAGTATTCCGATCAATGAGCGCCCAGTTCCAATACACCCGGACAGGGCAGTTCCTGCGTGCCGGCAAGGTACGCGACGCGTTGTGGCGCGTCCTACGCTTCGGCCTTCGCGGCCGGCGCGCCCGGCTTACTGATGCTCGCGATCAGGCGATCTATCAGCGGCCAGAACAACAGCAGGATCGCCAGCGTCGTGATGGTGCCGACGAGCCCGTTGGCCCAGAACACCTTCATGTTGCCGCCGGAGATGATCATCGACTGCCGGAACGCATCCTCGGCGCGGCTGCCGAGCACCAGCGCCAGCGTGAACGGCGCGAGCGGAATCTTGATCTTCTTGAAGACGTAGCCGACGACACCGAAACCGAGCATCAGCCAGACGTCGAACATCGCATTCTGGATTGCATAGGCGCCGATCGCGCAGGACACGACGATCATCGGCGCCACCGCTGCGAACGGCACCCGCAAGATCGAGGCGAAGATGGGAACGGTGGACAGCACCAGTACGAGGCCGACGACGTTGCCGAGGTACATCGAGGCAATCAGGCCCCAGACGAAATCCTTGTGCTCCACGAACAGCAGCGGGCCGGGATTGAGGCCCCACACCATCAGGCCGCCGAGCAGGATCGCCGCCGTCCCCGAGCCGGGAATGCCAAGCGCCAGCATCGGCAGCAGCGCCGCGGTGCCGGACGCGTGTGCGGCGGTTTCAGGAGCGAACACGCCTTCGATACGGCCCTTGCCGAAGCTGTCCGGGTCCTTCGAGAAGCGCTTGGCGAGATTGTAGCCCATGAAGGATGCGGCGATTGCGCCGCCCGGCGTGATGCCGAGCCAGCAACCGATCACCGAGGAGCGCAGCAAGGTCATCCAGTATTTGGGCAGGTCCTTCCACACCGCGAGCACGGTGCGCAGCGAGATCGAGGCGGCATGGCCCCGCAAGGCCAGGCGCTCCTCCATCGTCAGCAGGATCTCGCTGATGCCGAACAGGCCGATGACGGCGACCAGGAAGTTGATGCCGCGCAACAGATCGGTCGAGCCGAAGGTCATTCGCAGCTGACCCGACACGGTGTCCATGCCGACGCCGGCGAGCAGCAGCCCGAGCGACATCGCAATGACGGTCTTGTGCTTGTCCTCGCGGCCGAGACCGACGAACGAACAGAAGGTGAGCAGATAGACCGCAAAGAACTCAGGCGGGCCGAATTTCAGCGCGAAAGACGAGATCCACGGCGCGAGAAATGTGATCAGCAACACCGCGACCAGCGAGCCGATGAACGACGAGGTGAAAGCCGCCGTCAGCGCCTCGGCCGCCTTGCCCTGCTGCGCCATCGGATAGCCATCGAAGGTGGTCGCGACAGACCAGGCCTCGCCGGGAATATTGAAGAGGATCGAGGTGATGGCGCCGCCGAACAGCGCGCCCCAGTAGATGCACGACAGCATGACGATGGCCGAGGTCGGGTCCATCGAGAAGGTCAGCGGCAGCAGGATCGCAACGCCGTTGGGACCGCCGAGTCCAGGCAGCACGCCGACGAACACGCCGAGCACGAGCCCGACCATCATCAGCGCCAGCGTCTTCCAGGTCAGGAGGACCGCGAACCCGTGCAGCAGGAGACCCAAGGCTTCCATCAGTCAGTTCCACTTGCTCCGTCATTGCGAGGAGCGAAGCGACGAAGCAATCCAGGAGTTGTTAGGCTCGGCTCTGGATTGCTTCGTTTCGCTCGCAATGACAGTTGGTGAGAGGATTGGTCAGTACCCGAACGCCGCTTCGAGCGGCCCCTTGGGCATGAGCACGTCGAACACGATATCGAAAGTCACGAACATCACGGCACTGAACAGGAACGCCGTGAGCAGCGATTTCCAGATCGCGATTCTGCCGACGATGCGCATGAAGCCTGCGATCAGAAGGAAGCTCGCGACGTAGATGCCGAGGAACTGCATCGCGATGCAGAACAGTAGCGTCGGCACGAACACCGCCATCACGCGGCGCAGCTGCGCCCGCGTCACGAAGGTCTCGATCGCTTCCTTACGGGACAGGAAAGCGGCACCGATCCCGTAGAGGCTGGCGCCGCCGAGGATCACCGAGAGATAGAACGGAAAGTAGCCGGGCTCGGGACCGGTCGAGTCCCACGACGCGCCGGTCCGCCCATTGTCCCAGGCCAGCACCACGGCCAGCGCGAGCAGCAACAGCGACACGGCGACGTCGACCGTGCGGCTCGTGGTCACGGCCGGAGAATTTTCCTCCGGCGCGGTCGGATCGTCGACGTCGATTTCGAGCTCAGCGTTTGACATCGATCCTCCGTCCCCCACGGCCTCCTCCTACTTCGCGACGAAGCCGGCTTCCGTCATCAGCTGCTTGTTGAGCGAGCCGTCCTCTTCGAGGAACTGCAGCATGTCCTTGCCGGTGAGAAAGATCGGCTTGAGCGCCTGCTTCTCCATGTAGTCCTTGTATTCCGGCGTCTGCACCAGCTTGCTCATCAGGTCGACGTAAAACTCCTGCTGCTCCTGGGTCACCTTGCCCGGCAGGAACATACCCCGCAGCATCAGGTACTGCACATCCAGCCCCTGCTCCTTGCAGGTCGGGATGTCGTTCCAGGACTGCGTCTCCGTGACCTTGGTCGTATAGGAGATGCGCTCCTTGTCGAACACGCAGAGCGGACGCACCTGGCCGGCACGCCAGACCTCGAGATTCTCCGATGGATTGTTGACGTTGGATTCGGTGTGGCCGCCGACCAGCTGCGTCGCGGCCTCGCCGCCCGACTTGTACGGCAGATAGGAGAACTTGGCGCCGGTCTTCTTCTCCATGAACACCGTGAGCACATGATCCTCGCGCTTCGATCCCGTGCCGCCCATCTTGAACGGCGAGGTCGACGCCTTGGCGGCCTCGATGAACTCCTTGACGCTCTTCGGGCCGTTGGCATTGTCCCACAGCACGAACTGGTCGAGCGCGATCACCGCGACCGGCGACAGCTCATGCCAGTCGAACGGCAGCTTGGCCGAGAGCGGCAACATGTAGATCAGCGAATAGGCGATCAGGACCTTGTTCGGGTCGCCGTCGCTGGATTTCATGTACATCAGCGCTTCGGCTCCGGACGCACCGCCCTTCAGCGATACGACGACCGGCTGCTTCAGCAGGTTGTTCTTCTGAATCGCGGATTGCATCATCCGCGCCATCTGATCGGATGCACCGCCGGCACCCGCGGCAACGACGATCTCGACCGGCTTGGTCGGCTCCCAGCCAGCCGAAGCCGGCGCACTTGCAATAATGGCAGCCGTAGCGGCTGCGATCGTGATCAGGTTGCGCACTTGTTTTCTTCCCTGTTCGAAGCGCCTGCTTGTATCCTACCAGGATACTGCTGGCTTATTGTGATGAGTTCAAGGTGACAAGGGAAATGCCGCCTCAAAATCACCGCATAAGGTCGCGGGGCCGGCATCGACTACTTGCCCTTCCAGTTTGGCGTCCGCTTGTTCAGGAACGCCTCCATGCCTTCGCGGAAATCCTCGCTCATATAGGCCCGCAGGATCAGGTCCTCGCCCTCGTCACGTGACAACGTGCGGCGGATTCGGCGCACCGCCTCCTTGGTCACTTCGAGCGTGATCGGCGCGTGCGAGGCAATGAGTTTTGCCGTCTCCAGCGCCCGCGTCTGCAGGGTTTCGACATCAGGCACGATCTCGTTGAGCAGGCCCAGTGCGAGCGCCTCGGGCGCCTCGACCAGCCGCGCCTTGAAGATCAGGTCCTTGGTCCGCGCCGGCCCGATCAGCGAGACCACGCGCGAGATGTTCGACATCGACAGGCAGTTGCCGAGCGTGCGCGCGATCGGGAAACCCATGCGTGTGGATTCGGTGCCGATGCGGATGTCGCAGCAGGCGGCGATGCCGGCGCCGCCGCCGGTGCAGGCGCCGGCGATTGCCGCGATCACCGGCACGCGGCACATTTCGAGCATGCCGAGCACGCGATCGATCCGCGCCTCGTAGTCGAGCGCATCCTGGGCGGTCTTGAAGGCGCGGAACTGGGAGATGTCGGTGCCGGAGGCGAACGCCTTGTCGCCGGCGCCGGTGAGGATGAGCGCCTTGATCGACCGGTCGGCGTTGATGGCCTCGCAGATCGAGGCCATCCGGTCGTACATCGCGAACGTCATCGCGTTGCGCGCCTGCGGCCGGTTGAAGGTGATCTTGGCGATGCCGTCGTCGACGGCATAGATGAGATCGTCGGAGCCGGTCACAGGTGCGTTCATCATGCAACCTTCGGAATCGGCGCGGCCTCGCGCGCCTTCAGGACATCCATCGCCGCAAGCACGCCACCGGCGCGGTGCGGTACGTTGGCGAGCGCAAGGCCCATCTCGACGCCGGCAAGCGTGCCCATCAGCATCAGGTCGTTGAAATGGCCGATATGGCCGATGCGGAACACCTTGCCCTTGATCTTGTTGAGGCCGGTCCCGAGCGACATGTCGAAGTTTTCGAGCACCGTCTTGCGGAACTGATCGGCATCATGGCCGTCGGGCATGACTACGCCCGTCAGCGCCGGCGAATGCGCCTGAGGATCGGCGCATTGCGTATCGAGTCCCCACGCCTTGACAGCGGCGCGCGTGGCCTGGCTGTGGCGGCGGTGGCGTGCGAACACGTTCTCGTGCCCCTCCTCCTCCAGCATCTTCAGGGCCTCGTCGAGGCCCATCAGGAGATTGCAGGCCGGCGTGTACGGGAAGGTACCGAGCTTGTTGAAAGTGATGACCTCCTGCCAGTCCCAGTAAGAGCGCATGCCGGGATTGGCCTTGGCGGCGGCGAGCGCCTTCTCCGAAACCGCGTTGAAGCCGAGGCCCGGCGGCAGCATCAGGCCCTTCTGCGAGCCGGCGACGGAGACGTCGACGCCCCAGGCATCGTGCTCATATTCCATCGAGCCGAGGCCGGAGATGGTGTCCACCATCAGCAGAGCGGGATGGCCCGTGCGGTCGAGCGCCTTGCGCACCTCGAGCGGCGGCGTGAGGCAGCCAGTCGATGTCTCGTTGTGCACGACGCACACGGCTTTGATCGCGTGCGCCTTGTCGGCCACGAGCCGCTGCTCGATCGCGGCGATATCGGCGCCATGACGCCAATCGCCCGGGATGAAGTCGACATCGAGCTTGAACTTGTCGGCGATGCCACGCCAGAGCACGGCAAACTGGCCGGTCTCGGCCATCAACACCTTGTCGCCGGGGGCGAGCGTGTTGACGATGGCCGCTTCCCACGCGCCGGTGCCGGACGACGGATAGATGATCACCGGCTGTTTGGTGCGGAAAATCCGCTGCGAGGCGGCCAGCACGGCAAAGCCGAGCTCGGCGAACTCAGGACCGCGATGGTCCAGCGTCGGCATATCCATCGCGCGCAAGACACGGTCGGGCACATTGGTCGGCCCCGGAATCTGAAGAAAATGCCGTCCTGTGTGCACAGTCATGGGTATCCATCCCCGGTCGTTTGGTTGGTGCGCGGACGTGGCATGCCACGCGCTTGCCGCGCTTTTCTCCCGCCAGACCGCTGGCGTCAATGGCCAAGACGCAGCCGCCGATTGCTTCGGGCTGACATCTCTCAGGTGCACACGGACCCTCCTCTTCTGTGCAGTGCGGCATGACCTACATGAGTTGGTCGCCGCACGCGATTGTGGCTTATTTCACGGCCGAAAGATGCCGCGGGGCGTTGCCGGCGGCCGATGGTTCGAGCATCGCCATGGCGGCATCGACGCCGCCGGCGCGATGCGGCACGCCGGCGGCGCGCAGACCCATCTCGACGCCAGTCAGAGCGGCCATCAAAGTCAGCTCGTTGCATTCGCCGAGATGACCGATGCGGAACACCTTGCCCGCGACCTTGGACAGGCCCGAGCCGAGCGACATGTTGAAGTTGTCCAGCACGACCTGGCGGAACTGGTCGGCATCATGGCCAGGCGGCATGAGCACGGCGGTCAGCACCGGCGACCAGTCCTTCGGCTCCTGGCACAGCACCTCCAGACCCCAATGTTCGACTGCGGCGCGGGTTGCCGCCGCAAGCCGCTGGTGACGAGCGAACACCTGGTCGAGCCCTTCCTCGAGCAGCATCGCAATCGCTTCACGCAGTCCATAAAGCAGATTGGTGGCGGGCGTGTAGGGGAAGAAGCCGTTCACGTTCAGCTTCAGCATGTCCTCCCAGTCCCAGAACGAGCGCGGCATCTTGTTGGTCTTGGCGACGGTCCGCGCTCGCTCCGAGATCGCATTGAATCCAAGACCTGGCGGCAGCATCAGGCCCTTCTGCGAGCAGGACACGGCGACGTCGACCTTCCACTCGTCGAAGCGGAAGTCGGCCGAGGCGAGACCTGAGATGGTATCGACCATCAACAGCGCCGGATGCTTGGCACGATCGATCGCGGCACGCACCTCGCCGATCCGGCTGGTGGCGCCGGTCGAGGTCTCGTTGTGCACGACCATGACGGCCTTGAGCTGACGCCCCGTGTCGGCCGCGAGCCTCTCCTCGATCGCGGCCGGGTCGACGCCGCGCCGCCAGTCGCCGGGAATGAAGTCGACCTCGATGCCGAAGCGTCCGGCCATCTGCCGCCACAGCGTGGCGAAGTGGCCGGTCTCGACCATCAGCACCTTGTCGCCCGCCGACAGCGTGTTGACGATCGCGGCCTCCCAGGCGCCGGTGCCGGAGGACGGGTAGATGATGACCGGGCTCGTGGTCTTGAAGATCGTCTTGGAGCCGTCGAGCACAGCCTTGCCGAGCTCGGCGAACTCGGCGCTGCGGTGATCGATCACCGGCATGTCCATCGCTCGCAACACCCGCTCGGGCACCGGACTCGGCCCCGGAATGTGCAGGAAATGACGGCCTTGATGACGGGTCACGGGCAAATCTCCGGGAGCAGCGGCGTTCAGATACCCAGGATTGCATGCAATTATGAGACATACAAGAGGATATAGCATGCATTTCTTCGGTCGACCGAAAGCGGAACTGCCGTTACAATCCAGCATGACCTCCACGATTTTGGATACCCTGGCTACGCCCGTGACGGAGCCGGGCGAACGTCCTGCCCCGGCGCGCGACGAGACCTCGCTACATGACGAGATTCTGGCGCGGTTGCGCGACTACATCGTCGAGGGCCACGTCCCCGACGGCGGCCGCCTGTCGGAGCGACAGCTGTGCGAGATGCTGAAGGTCTCACGCACCCCGCTGCGTGAGGCCCTGAAGGTGCTCGCTGCTGAAGGATTGGTTGAGCTGCTACCCAACCGCGGCGCCCGGGTCCGTCCGTTGAGTGCCGCCGACATCCGCGAATTGTTCGACCTGATGGGCGGACTGGAGGGACTCGCCGGGCGCCTCGCCTGCGAGAGGATTACGGATGAAGAGGTCGAAAAGATTCAACGACTTCATCACGATATGTATGGCTTTTACATGCGCCAGGACATGCAGGGCTATTTCCGCATGAACCAGCTCATCCATCGCGCCATCGTTGATGCCGCCGCCAACGCCACGCTTCACGCGACCTATGAGAGTCTCGCGGGACGCATCCGCCGGGTGCGCTTCTCCGCCAATTTCGCCCGCAAGCGCGAGCGTTGGAGCGAGGCCATGCGCGAGCACGAGCTGATCCTGGACGCGCTGCGCCGGCGGGCCGGCAGCGAGCTATCCGACATCCTGTTCCAGCACCTGCGCAACAAGGGCGCCGCCGCGATCGCCTACTTCGCCGAGGCCCAGCCTGCGGCTGCGCCACCTAGCACCGGCAAACCGGCTAAGGTCGAATGAAGCCAGAGATGGCTCAATTTTGCATGCAATCGGATTGACGCCTTCTTGTAAATGAATGACACCAGCCGAGGTCCGCGAGGGAACGCGACGAGACCAGAGCCGCCCAGGGATCATCCATGCCGCACGCCAAAGCCGGTCCGTCCAGGCTCGAACAGAAACTCCGCGCCGAGATCACCGGCGATGTCTTCTTCGATCGCTTCAACTGCGGCCGCTATGCCACCGACGCCTCGTTCTACCAGGTCGTCCCGGCCGGCGTGGTCGTGCCGCGCACGATCGACGAGGCGTTGCAGACGCTCGCCATCGCCCGCGATGACGGCCGCATCGTCACCCCGCGCGGCGGCGGCACCTCGCAATGCGGCCAGACCGTCAACGTGGGTCTCGTCGTCGACTTCTCCAAGCATCTGAACCGCATCGTCTCGCTCGATGTCGAGAACAAGACCTGCGTGGTCGAGCCGGGCATCGTGCTCGACGACCTCAACCGCCAGCTCAAGAAGCACGGCCTGTGGTTTCCGGTCGATGTGTCCACCGCCTCGCGCGCCACGATCGGCGGCATGGCGGGCAACAATTCCTGCGGCGGCCGCTCGCTGCGCTATGGCACCATGCGCGACAACACGATCGCGATCGATGCCGCCCTCGCGGACGGCACGCTGGCACATTTCGGCGACGTGCCGCGCGATGTCAGCGACATCAACGCGCCGGATAGCGCCCGCGCGCTGTTCCGCGACCTGCTGGGGCTCGGCGAGCGCGAGGCCGCCGAGATCGCCGACAAGTTTCCCAAGGTGCAGCGCCGGGTCGGCGGCTACAATCTCGATGCGCTCACGCCGCGCAACGCCGCCAACAATCTCGCGCATCTGCTGGTCGGCTCGGAGGGGACTCTGGCCTTCTCCACCCGGATCGAGCTGAAGCTGTGGCCCCTGATCCGCACCAAGGTGCTCGGCATCTGCCATTTCGGCAGCTTCTACGAGGCGATGGACGCAGCCCAGCACCTGGTCAAGCTGAAGCCGATTGCGGTCGAGCTGGTCGACCGCACCATGATCGGGCTCGGGCGCGACATCGCGATGTTCCAGCCGGTGATCGCGGCAGCCGTCCGCGGCGATCCCGATGCGATCCTGGTGGTGGAGTTCGCTGAGGAGACGCGCGACAAGAACCTCGCCAAGCTGAGGCAGCTTTCCGAGCTGATGGGCGATCTTGGATTTGCCTGGAATCACGAGCCGCGCAAATGGGGCGGCGTCGTCGAGATATCAGAGCCGGCGCTGCAGACCGCGATCGCCGACTTCCGCGCCGCCGGCCTCAACGTGATGATGTCGATGAAGGAAGCCGGCAAGCCGGTATCCTTCGTCGAGGACTGCGCGGTGCCGCTGCCGCACCTCGCCGACTACACCGCCCGTCTCAACGAGGTCTTCGCCCGGCACGGCACGCGCGGCACGATGTATGCGCATGCCTCCGAAGGTTGCCTGCACGTCCGCCCGGTGCTGAACCTGAAGCTGGAGAAGGACGTGAAGGCGATGCGAGCGATCGCCGAGGAGGCCTTCGCCATGGTGCGCGAGTACAAGGGCTCGCATTCCGGGGAGCATGGCGACGGCATCGTGCGTTCGGAATTTCACGCCCAGATGTTCGGCAGCCGGATCGTCGCCGATTTCAAAGAAGTCAAACAGCGCTTCGATCCAGCGAATGTGCTGAACCCCGGCCGTATCGTCGATCCGCCCAAGATGGACGACCGCTCGTTGTTCCGCTATTCGCCGGACTACCGTGTCGGCGAGTTGAAGACCGTGCTCGACTGGTCGGCCTATCCCGGCGCCGGCCGCGGCTTCCAGGGCGCGGTCGAGATGTGCAACAACAACGGCGCCTGCCGCAAGCTCGACGGCGGCGTGATGTGCCCGTCCTATCGCGCCACCCGCGACGAGAAGGACGTCACGCGCGGCCGCGCCAATACGCTCCGGCTTGCGATTTCCGGCCAACTCGGCCCCGGCGCGCTGTCATCCGACGAGATGACAGAGACCTTGAAGCTATGCGTCTCCTGCAAAGCCTGCCGCCGCGAGTGCCCTGTTGGTGTCGACATGGCCAAGATGAAGATCGAGGTGCTGGCGGCGCGGGCGACGACGCACGGCCTCACCTTGCGTGATCGGCTCGTGGCCTATCTGCCACGCTACGCCGACCTCGCCGCACGCTTCGCCCCGCTCGTGAACCTGCGCAACCAAAGCGGCGTGCTGCGCGCGGTCATGGAACGGATCGCCGGCATCAGCGCGCGTCGCAAGCTGCCGGCGTTCCGCAGCGACACCTTCCGCGTCGACACCGAGGCCTTCGGCCCCGAGAACGGCCGCGAGGTGGTGCTGTTCGGCGACACCTTCAACCGCGTCTATGAGCGAGAAAATCTCGACGCCGCGCTACGCGTGCTGATCGCCGGCGGCTATCGCGTCCATGTGCCGAAGCCGGTCGACGGCGGCCGGCCACTGTGCTGCGGCCGCACCTTCCTGTCAGCAGGACTTGTCGACGAGGCAAAGTCCGAGCTCGAGCGGCTGGTCGAGACGTATGCGCCATTCGCGGCGCGTGGCGTGCCCATCATCGGCCTGGAGCCGAGCTGTCTGCTGACCCTGCGCGACGAGTTGCTGTCGCTGCGCAATGACACCACAGCGAAGACGATCAGCGCGCACGCGCTGCTGCTGGAGGAATTTCTAGCGCGTGAGGCCGAAACCGGCCGCCTCGCTTTGCGGCTGGGTCCCCTGCCCGGCAAGGCACTGCTGCATGGCCATTGTCATCAGAAGTCCTTTGCAGCTTTCAAGCCGGTCGAGCAGCTGCTGCGCCTCATTCCGGAACTCGAGGTCGAGACCATCGAGTCCTCCTGCTGCGGCATGGCCGGCGCCTTCGGCTATGGCGCCGAGACCTACGAGGTGTCACTACAGATGGCGGAAGCGTCATTGCTGCCGGCCGTGCGCAAGGCCGACGCCTCCACCTTCATCGTTGCCGACGGGACATCCTGCCGCCACCAGATCCGGGATGGTGCCGATCGTGGCGCTGTCCACGCCGCGCAGCTCCTGGCGATGAGCCTGGATCGCGCACCAGCGCATTCGTAGTTCGCAAGTTCGTAGGGTGGGCAAAGCGAAGCGTGCCCACCGCCGACCTTCAGCTTCGCAAGATGGTGGGCACGCTACGCTTTGCCCACCCTACGCGGCGAATTCATTCACTACCAAAAAGGACCACGACATGGCCGACCTCACGCTCGACACCGCCCGCAAGATACTCGACGCCACGCTTGCCAAGGGCATCGAGAACAAACTCAAGCCACTCGCCGTGATGGTGCTCGACGCGCGCGGCTGCCTGAAGGCCGCAGCGGCCCAGGACGGCACCAGCCTGATGCGGGCCGAGGTCGCGCACGGCAAGGCCTATGGTGCCCTGGCTCTGGGCCTGGGTTCGCGTGCGCTGTTCCAGCGTGCCCAGGAGCAGGCCTTCTTCATCGACGCCGTGAACACGCTGGCGCAGGGCCGGATGGTGCCGGTGCCCGGCGGCGTCCTGATCCTGGACGGCACGACCCTGGTCGGTGCCGTCGGCGTCTCCGGTGATACCTCCGATAACGACGAGATCTGCGCGATTGCCGGCATCGAGGCCGCCGGGCTGAAGGCCAATCCGGGCTGATGCGCAACCTGGACTCCATGCGCCCCGCCATGGTCGGAGCGCATGGATGACCGCTCCAGGGGCGCCTGGCTTGCGTGACCCATGCGATCTGCGCTTCTCTGCCCCGCGGCTTCTACACGCGTTTGGAGCACCATGACCATCGAGTGCATCAGCGCGATCACGCTCGCCACCCACGACATGGCCCGCGCCGTCGCCTTCTATCGTGCGCTCGGCTTCGACGGCATCGCCTATGGCGGCGCCGATGCGGCATTCACCACGTTCCGCGTCGGCGCGGGCTATCTCAACCTGATCGCCACGCCCCAGGACAAGCAATGGAGCTGGTGGGGCCGCATCATCTTCCACGTCGCCGATGTCGACGCGATCTATGCCAAGGCGCTCGACGCTGGCTTTGCTCCCTCGATCACGCCGCGCGATGCCGAATGGGGCGAGCGCTATTTCCGCCTCACCGATCCCGACGGCCACGAATTGAGCTTTGCCCGCCCGCTCGGGCGCTGAGCTAACCGAGCTCGAAGGTTGTCACGCCGAACACCCGCTCGATCCGGAGAGGCGGGATCGGCCCAGTATACATGCGCGCGGTCTCGAACACCGGCCTTAGTCCGAGGCTCTCGGCGAGCGCCACCGCCTCGGAATTGATCGCGGGCACGTCGAGGAACACCTCAGTTTCGCCGGATGCTCTCAGCAGAGCCAAGACGACGGCCTCGGCATCATCGCGCCTTTCCGCAACCAGCGGACCGATTTTGTAGCCCGTGCGACACGGACGGATCACGCCCCAGGCTACCAGCGCGCCGCCGCGGATCAGCGCCCGGCCGACATGACCGGGCGCGTCGATCCAGGCCCGTAGGAATGCACGGCGCGGGGCGGGAAATACGGTCGCGTCTGATGCTTCGATGTCGGCGAGCGGCACGTCGCCCAGAGCAATAATAGACGGTCGGGCTGCTGATTGCGGCACCGCAGGCCGGCCACCGTAACGGATATTGGCGTAGGCAAAGCTGAATCCGGATTTCCGATAGTTGTCCTGCTGCGCGACCACGCCATCGAGTCCGACAATACGCGATCCCGCATGCGCCATCGCCGCCTGCCAGAGCCGCAAGCCGTAGCCATGCCCGCGCAGCTGGGGACGCACGATGTAGAATCCGAGAAAGGCGAAGCGGTCGTCGTAGTTCACGCAGGACACAGTCGCGACCGGCACGCCGTCGCGCTCGGCGACGAGGAAGCCGTCGGGATCGACCACCATGAAGCACGTCGCATCGGATGGGCCCGGATTCCAACCCTCCGCTGCCGCCCAGTCGACGGCCAGCTGAATCTCATCGGAGCGCATGGTCCGGATGGTCAGACCGCCGGTTGCATTGGTGTCGAGTTGCGTCATACCTCCATCCTAGATCGGTAAGCGCAATCGCGCATCAACAACCAGGTCTTGACTGACATGTCGTGACTACTCCAATTTTCCGCCGGTCTCGATCTTCCTTGCTGCGACGGTGAGGCATCGAACGTCCGAGGTCGATTTGAGGGCTCCCGCAGATAACGACAGCGCACACGGTCCGGCCTTCCCTGTCGCGGCCACAGACCGTCTCATCAGCCTCGACATCCTGCGAGGTCTCGCCCTGTTCGGTGTCATGGCCATCAACGTCGTGTTTGAATTCCGAGTCTCGATCTTCAGGCAGTTCCTGCCGGCACGCGATGCGCCAGAGGCAGGAACTGCGTTCTTCGACACGTCCATCTCGCCGAAACTGATCACTTTGCTCTGGACGTTGTTCGGCGATTCGCCCCTCAATCGGTCTCTGCAAGACGTTCTTGATCGCACCGTCTCGATGAAGGCCTTCGCGCTGTTTTCGCTCCTGTTCGGCGTCGGTCTGGCGATGCAGTTCGACCGGATCGCCCCGCACCGTCGTGCGATCCTGTTGCTACGACGCCTGCTGGTCCTGCTCGCGATCGGCCTCCTGCACCTGACGCTGCTGTGGAATGGCGACATCCTGACCGAATATGCGCTGGCCGGGCTGGTCGTGCTGCCGTTTCTGTTCGCGCCCGCTTGGCTCATCGGAGCAGGCTGCTTCGCATTCCTCGGGCTCTATTTCAGCGGCTGGCTGATGCAACTGATGCCCCTGCCCGGGAAGGCCTGGATACTGTCACATGTGGCCGACGCCGACCATGTCTACGCGACCGGGAGCTTTGCGCAGGTGCTGGCGTTCCGCCTCGCCGAGATCGGTGCGATTGCGCCGCTGCATCTGTGGATCTTTCCACGCACGCTCGGCCTGTTCCTGCTCGGAATCGTGATCTGGCGCTACGGCGCGCTACGACATGCACGAGACCATCGCGCGGACTTCGTGCTGGCTGCGCTCGCGGCACTCGTCATGACCATCGACGCCGGCCCCGCGCTTGCAACCGTCACCTTGGCACTCGCCTATGGTACGCTGATCCTGGCGGTGGCGAACACGGCACTCGGGCTTCACTTGCTGGGCTGGGCGGTTCCGGTCGGCCGCATGGCCTTTACCAACTACCTCATGCAATCCGCGATCTTCAGCCTCGCGTTCTACGGCTATGGTTTCGGCCTGTTCGGCAGAATCAGCGTCGCGCTGGCACTTGCGATCGGCATCGTCGTCTATGCTCTGCAGGCGATCGCGAGCCGCTGGTGGCTGGCATACTTTCGCTTCGGTCCGGTCGAATGGCTGTGGCGCAGCCTGATGTATGGAAGACGACAACCCATGCTGATCGCCTCGTAATCGTCGGCTGAAAAAATTGGATGGCCCTGCGGCACCTGTCAGTGGGTCTGCGCGTTCGCACGGATCATTCGATCGCAATGACGACCGCTCTACTTCCCCGTCCACACCGGCTTGCGCTTCTCGGCGAACGCCTTCAGGCCTTCCTTGGCGTCCTCGGTCATCGCCAGCAGCGCGATCTGGCTTTCCAGATATGCGATCGACTCGTCGAACGACATCGACGCAATCGCGCGCATCGCATATTTGCCGCGCCGGATCGCCGTCGGCGATTTGTCGACGAGGCGGCCGATCAGCCAGTCGATCTTGGCGTCGAGCTCGGCGGCCGGCACCACGTAGTTGAGCAATCCGGCGGCTTGCGCCGCCTTGGCATCGAATGGCTCGCCCGTCAGCGCCCATTCGTTGACGAGGCGCGGCGGCGCGATGCTCTGCAGCAGGCTCAGCACCTGCATCGGGAATACGCCGACCTTCACCTCAGGCAGGCCGAAGATGACGTGGTCGGCCGCGACCGCCATATCGGTCATGCAGAGCAGGCCCATGCCGCCGGCCATGCAGACGCCACTGAGGCGCGCGATCGCAGGCTTGGTCGCGTTCTGCGACAGCCGGAGCAGATCGGCGTAGTCGACATTGGGCCGGGAGAAATCCATCGCGAAGGCCGCACCGGAATTCTGCAGGTCGGCCCCGGCGCAGAACGCCTTGTCGCCGGCGCCGGTCAGCACGATGACCCGCACCTCCAAATCGTCATGCGCCTGGCGGTAGCCGCGCGCGATGCCGGCGATGACGTCGCCGTTCAGCGCGTTGCGCTTGTCGGGCCGGTTGATGGTGATCCAGAGGGATTGCCCGCGCTTGTCGAGAATCACGCTGTCGTCGGTCATCGCCATGCCTGTCTTGATGTCGGAGCGAGATTGTCGCGGGATAGCCGGCGCGGGCAAGCAAAACTTGCGTCAACTTGCCGCCCGACGGCCTATATCGGCAATGACGCCGCGCAGCAGTGGGCGAATGGCCTCGAACTGGCCGGTGCGGAGGAAGGCGATCGTCTGGCGGATCGATGTCGGATGGACCAGAAGCGCCATATGCGACGCCTTGACGGTCGTGTAGTCGGTCATCTCGACAAGCTTGCAGCTTTCGACCGAGACGCGGCCGTCGTTCGGCCAGGGCAATAGGAACAGTGCGGCGATCGGATCGAGGAAGCGGTTGCCGGCGATGACGCCGACCTCGTAGTCGGCCGGCGGCAGCGACGCGAGCGTGACAGGCTTGGTCGTGACCAGTTGCAGGCCTGCGGGGCCGAAATAGGCACGGTAGAGCCCGACATTCTGCAGCCGGTCGGCGAGTTCGCTGCCGCCGTTCGGCGTGCCCAGCATGACGACGCGGCCGAGCCGCGCCGGACGGTGTCGGGCAATGTAGACGCGGGCCAGCAGCCCGCCCATCGAATGGGTCACGAAATGGATCGGACCGTTCAGCCGCGCGGCGAAGGCGGCGATGGCGGGGCGGATGTCTTCGGCAAGCTGCTCGAGCGGTTTCTTGCGGCTCTCATAGTGGAGATTGAGTGTGGCGAAGCCTGCGCGCTGCAGTCGTTTTTCCAGCGGACGCAGCATCAATGACCGACCGGCAATGCCATGCAGCAGAACAACCCCTGCATGGCAGGGGGTGCTGTGCGGACGACCTCGGCCGGGCGATGCCATCACGCCACTTCCCGCTCCGTAGGCTCGTGCTCAGAAGAGCCTGCAGCGGCCGTTTCGGCGAGCGCCTTGGCACCGACATAGTCGGTCTTGCCGGAGCCCAGCAGCGGCACCTTGTCCACCACCATCACGACGGCGGGCACCGCGAGCTCGGGCGCGCCCTGCGCCTTGGTCTGGCGCTGCATCGCGGAGCGCTCGGCGTCCTTCTGCGTCGTAATCAGCACGATGCGCTCGCCCTTGCGCTGATCGGGGATCGAGACCGCGACCGACGCCGCCTGCGGCCACAGCGTCGCGGCAATCTGCTCGACCACCGTCAGCGACACCATCTCGCCGGCGATCTTGGCAAAGCGCTTGGCGCGCCCCTTGATCGTGATGAAGCCCTGCGCGTCGATGGTGACGATGTCGCCGGTGTCGTGCCAGCCTTCGGGCAGAGCCTCCAGCACGCCAGGATTTTCGGCTCTGACATAGCCGAGCATGACGTTCGGGCCGCGGACCGACAGCCGGCCGCCCTCCTCGATGCCAGGCACCTTGTCGAGCCGGTACTCCATCAGCGGCGACAGGCGGCCGACGGTGCCGAC
>JBARNF010000166.1:0-2094 GCA_049802835.1 Bradyrhizobium sp. | reverse complement strand
ATGGATCCGGTCGCTCGCTCTCCTCTCTGGCCTTTCGTCGCGCGCGGCGACGGCGATGAAGCGATCGCTGTTCGGCGCATCGCTTGGTCTCGCCAGAAAACTGCATCTCTGATGCAACACTCAATCCTGAATCTCGATCGCGCAAGCGTCGCGACGCGCATTCCTTCCGGCTGACATTTTTCAAATCATTTCGCGACACATTCTGACCCTCCTGATGCGGCCGTCGTTTGTTGCGACACGTGTTCAGGAGTTGTGAGTTCGATGCGTCGCGTATTTGGCGTGTGCCTTTGCCTATCTACTTTCGCCGGAAGTACGACAACGGTCTGGGCGACTGATCTCGCCCTGCCTCCACTGCGCCCACCACCGCCGACCGAAGTTTTCGCCTACAGGTGGAGCGGCTGCCATGCCGGCGCCAACGCCGGCTACGCGTGGTCACGCCAGCAGGAGACGTGGAATCAGAGTGGCAACGGCGCCGCTGCTCCGGCCCAGCAGCCTGCCGCCAACACGCCGGCTCCCAACACGCCCGTCCCCAATCCTCCTGTCGTGGCGAACCCTCAGCCCCCGAAGCCGCCCGTCAACAACCCGCCCGGCAACGGCGGATGGAAGCCGCCGTACAAGCCTCCTGTCTATGGCCATCACGGCGACAAGGGCTGGTGGCATCCGGGCAAGCCATATGATGGCGACAAGGACCACAAATGGTCTCGCTACGGTGGCCACGAGAAGCACGATCGTGATGATGACCATCATTGGCCGCAGATCGGTTCGAAGGGCGGCTCCGACAAGCACGGTGATCATGACTGGCCGTGGCAGCAGCAGGCCCATGACAAGTCGGGGCAGGGCTGGTCACAGCTGAGTTCGAACGGTTACTCCGACAGGTACGACTGGCTTCGCCACGACCAGAAGGATGACCATGGCAAATACGCCGCCACCGGCTGGGCTGGGAAGCGGCAGGACGACGACGGCAGGCAGGGCGGCTACGGCTGGGGGAAGCAGCCGTCGAAGGGTGAACACGACAGCTACGCCTGGCTGCAGCCCGATCAGAAGGACGAGCACGACAAACATGCCGCGACCGGCTGGCCCGAGAAGCGGCCCTCCGACGACAAGGACAAGCCGGGCGGCTACGACTGGCAGAAGCAGACCGGGTACGACAAGCACGACAAGGACGATTGGCACAAGGACGGTTGGCAGAAGCACGACGGCAAGCATGACCACGACGGATATGCGTGGAAGCCGGTCAAGCCCGGCTGGCCGCCAAAGAATCCGCCGCCGCCCAACAATGGCGGCGGGCAGCAGAATCCGCCGCCGGTCCAGGGCAATACTGGCGGAGGACAGCCGCCGCAGCAGACCCCGCCTCCGGTCACCGGCGGCGCGGTGTCGCCGCTGCCCACCACCGTGCTGCTGCAGACGCCGACGACGGTCTCCAGCAATGGCAGCGACGTGATCGGCGGCCTGCAGATCGGCTGCGATACCCAGATGGACCGCTTCGTCCTGGGCATCCAGGCGATGGCCGATCTCGGCGTCATCAACGCGTCCAGCAACGTGGCGCCGCAGCTCACGCTGAACGCGACGACGCGGAACCTCTACACCGCAACGGTGCGGGCCGGCTATCTCGTGACTCCGGAGATCCTGGCCTATGTGCGGGGTGGCGCGGCGTGGACGCGAACCAGCGTCTCCATCGTCAACAACGCCACCGGTCAATCCGCCTCGGCGGCTTTCAACCGCAGCGGCTGGACGGTCGGCGCCGGCGTCGAATGGATGTTCGCGCGCAACTGGTCGGCCTTCGCCGAATACGACTACGCCGATTTCGGCACGGTGACGGGCACGGTGCCGGGCGCGGCGGCGGTGACCGGAGGACCGAACGTCGTCAGCCAGAAGACCCAGATCCATACGGCTCTGGTCGGCGTCAACTACCGGTTCGAAATGCTGTCGCGCGGGGGCTGGTGAGAACGGAGCGCTGGCCGCTCGCTTCATGCAAGACGACAAGGCCGCCTGGTCGATCCAGGCGGCCTTTTTTGTTTGGCCCATGGCAACGGGGGCGGTGAGCGATCCGCGGATCGACAGCTGGGGCGGGCGTCCCGCCCGGGCGCGAACGCC
>JBARNF010000165.1:0-7381 GCA_049802835.1 Bradyrhizobium sp. | reverse complement strand
TCGGTGCGCGGCGTCCCCGGCCTGGTCGACATCGTCGTGATTGGCGACTTCGTCGGCGTGGTCGCCGAGCGCGAGGAGAACGCGATCCTCGCCGCCGAGCGGCTGAAGGTGAATTGGAAGCCCGTCCCGACCCTGCGCGATCTCGACGACGTCGAGAATGCGTTGCGCGCCAACCCATCGAGCCCGCGCCGGCTGCTCGACAAGGGCGACGTCAATGCCGCGATCGAGGGCGCCGCCAAGCCGATGCGGCGGACTTATCTCTGGCCCTATCAGATGCACGGCTCGATCGGACCGTCCTGCGCGGTCGCGGACTATCAGGATGGCTCGGTCCGCGTCTATTCGGGTACGCAGAACCCGCATCTGCTGCGCGCCGATCTCGCCAAGCTGATCGACTGTCCCGAACACCAGATCGAGCTGATCCGGCTGGAAGCCGCCGGCTGTTACGGCCGCAACTGCGCCGACGACGTCACCGCCGATGCACTCTTGCTGTCGCGCGCTGTCGGCCGCCCGGTGCGCGTGCAGCTGTCGCGCGAGCAGGAGCATCTTTGGGAGCCGAAGGGCACCGCGCAGTTGATGGACGTCAATGGCGGCCTCAATGCCGACGGATCGGTTGCCGCCTATGAGTTCGCCACGCGCTATCCGTCGAACGGCGCGCCGACCCTGGCGCTGCTGCTCACCGGCTGCATCGCGCCCGAGCCTGCCGTGTTCGAGATGGGCGACCGCACCGCCATCCCGCCCTACGACTACGATCACATGCGCATCACCGCGCACGACATGCCGCCGATCGTGCGCGCGTCCTGGTTCCGCGGCGTCTCGGCGCTGCCCAACAGCTTCGCCCATGAGTCCTATGTCGACGAGCTCGCCGCCGAGGCCGGCGTCGATCCGATCGAATACCGGCTGCGCTATCTGAAGGACGAGCGCGCCCGCGATCTCGTCAACGCGGTGGCCGAACGCGCCGGCTGGACGCCGCGTCCTGTGAGAGAAGACAAGACGCCCGACAATGGCGTCGTGCATGGCCGCGGCTTTGCGTACGCGCTCTACGTCCACAGCAAGTTTCCCGGCTATGGCGCGGCGTGGTCGGCGTGGATCGCCGATGTCGCTGTCAACACGACAACAGGTGACGTCAGCGTCACGCGCGTCGTCGCGGGGCAGGACTCCGGCCTGATGATCAATCCGGACGGCGTGCGCCATCAGATCGAAGGCAACGTTATCCAGTCCACCAGCCGGGCGCTGATGGAGGAGATTCCGTTTGCGCGCGGCAAGGTCGCGGCGCGGGAATGGGGCGCCTACCCCATCATCACCTTCCCCGACGTGCCCAGGATCGACGTGCTGATGCTGCCGCGGCCGGATCAGCCGCCGCTCGGCGTCGGCGAGTCCGCTTCGGTGCCCAGCGCCGCCGCGATCGCCAACGCGATCTATGACGCCACCGGCGTGCGCTTCCGCGAGCCACCTTTCACGCCGGAGCGCATCCTCAAGGGCCTGCGCGGCGAACAGGTGGAGACGCCGGCGCCGCAGTCGCTGCCCGCGCCCGACAAGCCGGCGACGACATGGCTCAAACCCTTCGCCAAGCGCAGCGGCCTCATCGCCAGCGCCGTTGCGGCCTGCGCCGCGGCCATCGGCGTGGCGAGCGCCGTGCTGCCCTGGCGCGCGATCGGTCCGATCACGCGGCCCGATCCATCCGTCTATTCCGCGGCGACGATCGCGCGCGGCGAAGCCCTCGCGGCGCTCGGCAATTGCGCAGTCTGCCATACCGCTGACGGCGGCGTGGTCAATGCCGGCGGCCGCGCGCTGGAGACGCCGTTCGGCACCGTCTTCAGCACCAACATCACGCCCGATGCGGAGACCGGCATTGGCGCCTGGTCCTATCCTGCGTTCGAGCGCGCGATGCGCGAGGGCGTGCACCGCGACGGGCGGCAGCTCTATCCCGCCTTTCCCTACACGCATTTCGCTCGCACCGGCGATGCCGACCTGCAGGCGCTCTACGCCTACTTGATGGCGCAGGCACCGGTCCGCCAACAGGCGCCCGACAACGCGCTGCGCTTCCCGTTCAATCTGCGGCCGCTGCTGGCCGGATGGAATGCGCTGTTTCACGACAGCCAGCCTTTCAAGCCCGATCCGGCCAAATCAGAGCAGTGGAATCGCGGCTTCTATCTGGTCGAGAGCCTCGGCCATTGCAGCGCCTGCCATTCACCGCGCAATGCGCTCGGCGCCGAACAGCCCAAGGCCTACCTCGCCGGCGGCTTTGCCGACGGCTGGGAGGCACCGGCGCTGACCGCGCTCTCGACCGCGCCAATCCCATGGACCGAGGACGAGCTCACCACCTATCTGCGCTCCGGCCAGTCGCGCTTCCACGGCGTGGCCGCCGGCCCGATGGCGCCAATCGTCAAGGATCTCGCGACGCTGCCGGATGCGGATATCCGGGCGATGGCGACCTACCTCGCCTCCTTCCAGGCGCCCTCACCCGATACGGCCAAACTGGAGGCGATGGCTTCCGAGCTGGAAGCGCGAACCAAGGTGACCTCGGCGTCCTCGCCAGCCGCGCGGCTCTATCTCGGTGCCTGCGCGGTCTGTCACGAGGTCGGCGGCCTTCCGCTGTTCGGCAGCCGGCCCTCGCTCGCCCTCAACAGCAATTTGCACAGCGCGACGCCCGACAATCTGATCCAGGTGATGCTGCACGGCATCATGAAGCCGGCCTCGTCCGATCTCGGCTACATGCCGGCGTTCAAGGACCATCTGAGCGACGCGCAACTCGCCGAGCTCGTCGCCTATCTCCGCGGGCAGTTTGCCCCGGCCAAGCCGGCCTGGACCGGCGTGGATGCCGCCGTCAACCGTATCCGCTCCGCCGCGCCTCACTGAGAACGACGATGCTCCCCATGCGCCCGGCGCCGCGACCACCACCCTGACGCGCATTCGGGCAGCGCCTTGCCCCTATTTTCGCCTTGCGGCAGACGGCCTGCCGCTTCTAGAATTCGGGACTATGTTCCGCATAATGGAACCAATGGTATCATCATGAGCGCCCTGACCAACGCCATCGACATCCTGCGCTGCTTCTCGACCTCGCGGCCGAACCTCTCGTTTGCCGACGTGCAAGTCCTGACCGGCAAGCCGAAGAGCTCGACCTCGCGCCTTTTGCGCTCGCTGCGCGACTGCGGCCTGCTCGAGCAGGACCCGCACAGCCGCCGCTACCGCCCCGGCCTGCTCACCTTCGAGCTCGGGCGGCTGCATCGGGCCCACGACGACCTGATCGCCACCGCCGAGCGCGAGCTGCGCGACGTCTGCGCACGCACGGGCCATACCGGTTACATCGCCGTGCTCGACGGCTATCAGCAGGTCGTGCTGCGCATCGTGCCGGGCTCCAATCCGCTGCGCGTCGTCAACCCGCCGGGCCAGCGCACGCCGGCGATCATCACCTCCAACGGCCGCGCCATGCTGGCGCGCCTGTCCGACCAGGAGATCCGCGCCCGCGTGCCGCTGGACTATCCCAAGGTGCCTGCCAACTCGCCGCAGAACTTCACCGAGCTGATGGCGCGGCTGAACGATATCCGCCGCACCGGCATCTCCGACGCGGCGGATGAGGCTATCGAAGGCGTCGGCTCGCAGGGCTTTGCGCTGGCCAGCGGCGAGAGCGGCGAGCTCATCGGCATCGCCGTCTCCTATTCGGTCCAGGCCACCACGGAGCTCGAGCGCGCCAACGTCCGCCGCGAGCTCGGCGCGATGGCCGCGAAGCTGCGACGCATGACCGGTGATCCACAGGGCCAGACCATCGAGCAGCTGACCGGACTGGCGTCCTGATGCCAAGCGCCAGCGCGCCTCGCGTCAACAGCCTGGCGCTGTTGATCCTGCCGAGCGCGCTGCTGTTCGCGCTGTTCTTCTTCCTGCCGATCGGGCTGATGGCGATCATGAGCCTGTTGACTGGCAATCCTGTGGTGATGCCGAACGTCGGCTTCACGGCCAAGCATTACGCCCGCATCGGCAACGACAGCTACTACCTGGAAGTGATCTGGACCACGATCCGCATCGGCCTGTGGACCACGCTCGCCGCACTCGTGGTCGGCTATCCGCTGGCGCATTGGATGGCGCGCATCAAGAGTCGCACCGGTCATGCCCTGCTGCTGATGGCCGTGCTGGCGCCGATGCTGACCGGCATCGTCGTGCGCACCTTCGCCTGGATGACGCTGTTGTCCGACAAGGGTGTCATCAACCAGATCCTGACCTCGCTCGGGCTGATCGCGAAACCGCTACAGCTGATGTACAACGAGACCGGCATCATCATCGGCCTCGTCCACATCTATGTGCCGTTCATGGTGCTGACCCTGACCGGCGTGATCGGCCGCATCGACGAGCGGCTGGAGCAGGCGGCCGAGAATCTCGGCGCCAGCCCGTGGCGCGCGTTTCTCGAGGTCACCCTGCCGCTCAGCCTGCCCGGCATCCTCGCCGGCTCGCTCTTGGTCTTCGCGCTCGCGATCAGCGCCTATGTGACACCGATCCTGCTCGGCGGCTTCCAGATCATGACCCTGCCGATCCTGATCTACCAGCAGATCTCCGCGAACTTCAACATCGGCTTCGCCGCCGCGCTCGGCATGGTGCTGCTCATCATTTCGCTCTCGCTCGTCGTCGCTTATAATCACGTGCTCGGCCTCGTCTCCGGCCGGCGCGAGCTGCAATGAGGGCGCAGATGACGAGCCTCGCGCCGCCGTCGCGGTCCGGCCCCGCGACACCAGTCGATCTGACGGCAGCGACCGCGATCCGTCGCAAGGCGTCTCCGCGGCGCTGGGGTCGCACGCTGTATCTGGCAGCCAACATCTGCATCCTCGTCTTCCTGCTGGCGCCGATCGCGGTCGTGATCGTGTTCGCGCTCAACCCGACACCCTTCATCCAGTTTCCGCCGGTCGGCGTGTCGCTGCGCTGGTTCGAAAAATTCTTTGCCTCGCGCGACTTCATGCATGCGCTGGCGTTCAGCCTCGAAGTCGCGGTCATGACGACGGTGGCAGCCACCGTGCTCGGCGCATCCGCCGCGCTCGCCATTGCGCGCGGCAACCTGCCGGGCTCGCGGCTGATCGTGGCGACGATGCTGTCGCCGCTGATGCTGCCCGCGATCCTTACGGGTCTCGCGTTGTTCCAGTCCTACGTCCTGCTCGATGTCGGCCGCCCGGTCTGGGGGCTCGTGGCCGGTCATACGCTGGTGACGATTCCCTATGTCGTGCGAACCACGCTCGCCGTGCTGCATAATTTCGATGTCCGGTTGGAGGAGGCCGCGCAGAATCTCGGCGCCAGCCCAAGCCGGACCTTCTTCGAGGTGACCTTGCCGCTGGTGAAGCCCGGCGTGTTGGCCGGCGCGATTTTCGCCTTCATCGTCTCGTTCGACCAGTTTCCGGTGTCGCTGTTCCTGGTCGCGCCGGGCAGCGAGACGCTACCGATCACGCTGTTCAACTATCTCAAATTCGATCTCGACGGCACCATCGGCGCCGCCTCCGTGGTATCGATCCTGCTTGCCTTCATCGTCGTCATCGCGCTCGACCGCACCGTCGGCCTGCGCTCCTACGTCAAACTCTAAGGGAGCTCTTGGACATGACCGCCTCCTCACGTCGCTTTCCCCTGAGCCGCCGGCGCCTGCTGACGGCAGCCGCGTCGCTTGGCGCGGGCGTTCTCGCAGCTCCCTACGTCGCACATGCCGAGGAGCCGGTGCTGAACGTCACCGGCTGGGGCGGCAAATGGGGCGACGTGATGAAGGCGGAGATCGGCCCCGCCTTCGAAAGCGAGTTCAAGTGCAAGCTCAAGACCGACACGGCGCTGCCATTCCTGCCGAAGTTGCAGGCGAGCTCGCGCTCGGCACCGGTCTACGACGTGCTGCACACCAACTCCAACGAGCAGTGGGCCGCGGTCGAGATGGGCCTGGTCGAGCCGAAGGTCGACCCCAAGCTGGTCCCGAACCTCGCCGATGTCTATCCCTATGCGGTCAGCGACAAGATCGCCGGCGTCTGCATCTTCACCAGCGCCATCGGCTTGGGCATGCGCACCGACAAGGGCTATGCCAACGTCACCTCCTGGAAGGAGCTGTGGGACGCCAAGTACAACGGCGTCCGTGGCGGCTATGTGATCCCGGTCAACAGCCTGGGCCAGGCTTTCGTGATGATGTGCGGCACGCTGTACGGCAAGGGCCAGACGGACCTCGACGCCGCCTATGCGGCGCTGGAGAAGCTGAAGCCGATCAAGCTCGTCGACTTCACCGGCGCGATGGAGAAGATGTTCCTGTCCGGCGAGGTCGGGCTCGGAGTGATCCATGATTCCGGCATCTACCGCTATGACGGGCAGAACCAGCCGATCGACTTCGTCACGCCGAGCGAAGGCGTGCTGTCGCTCGAGCAGGTGCTGACCATCACCCCCGGCAGCAAGATGAAGGAGCTCGCCAACGCCTATGTGAACTACATGCTACGGTCCGACGTTCAAAAGCGCCTCGCCGAGACGGTGTGGTATTCGCCGGCCAACAAGAAGGTCAAGCTCGACGCGAAATATGATGCGAAGCTGCTGACCACGCCGGAGAAGGTCAGCAAGCTGATCCAGGTCGACTGGAAGTGGTACAACGCGCAGAAGGACGAGATCGACAGCCGGGTCAACCGGATCTTCCGCGCATGAGTGCTGCGATCGAGATCGCCAGCGTCAGCAAGATCTATGACGGCGGCGTGCGAGCGGTCGACACCGTGGCGATGGACATCCGGCCGGGCGAGTTCTTTTCGCTGCTCGGCCCGTCCGGCTGCGGCAAGACCACGACCCTGCGCATGATCGCAGGCTTCGACACCCCATCCGCCGGCGAGATCCGCATCGACGGCGCCGACATCACCCATGTGCCCGCGCACAAGCGCGACATGGCGATGGTGTTCCAGAACTATGCGCTGTTTCCGCATCGGACGGTGGCGGAGAACGTCGCCTTCGGCCTGCGCATGCGCAACATCGACAAGGCCACCATCGCAGCCAAGGTGAAATCGGCGCTCGCCATGGTCGAGCTCTCCGGCATGGAGGATCGCAGGCCGGCGCAGCTGTCCGGCGGCCAGCAGCAGCGCGTCGCGCTTGCCCGCGCCATCGTCATCTCGCCGCGCGTGCTGCTGTGCGACGAGCCGCTCGGGGCGCTCGACAAGAAGCTGCGCCAGCAGATGCAGTTCGAGCTCAAGCAGCTGCAAAAGACCCTCGGCCTCACCCTCGTGTTCGTCACCCACGATCAGGAGGAGGCGCTCGCGATGTCCGACCGCATCGCTGTCATGAACGCCGGCCGCGTCGAGCAGATCGGCACGCCGGTCGAGATCTACGACCAGCCGCGAACACGGTTCGTCGCGGATTTCATCGGCGACACCAACATCTTCCGCGGGCAGCGCGTGACGATGGATCA
>JBARNF010000164.1:0-23939 GCA_049802835.1 Bradyrhizobium sp. | reverse complement strand
GATCGGTGCCGACCGATGAGGCGACGAGCGGCAGGATCGGGCCGGCGACCGGGCGCGCCGGTTGGCCCGGCACGGCATTGGCGTCCGGCGTCGTGGGCTCGCTCGGCAGCTCGAGCGGCGATGAGCGGGCCGCGAGCAGTCGGTTGATCTCGCGTTCGGCGTAATGGGCCAGCTTGCGGGCGCCGGGTTTGGTAAAATAGACGCCGTCATAGGAGCGCAGCTGGCGGATCTGGCCCTCGAAATCCGGACCTTTCTGCAGGAAGCGGCCGGCTTCGTCGACGAACCCGTCCCAGACGTCGACATAGGTGATGCCGGCCTTCCCGGCGACGTCGCGATACAGCGAATCCAGGAACAGCGTGTCGGCCGTACCCTTCGGACCGCGGACCGCCGGCAGGCCGACCCAGAGCACCGGCACGCCCTTGCTCTTGGCGACCGCGATCATCTCTTCGATCTTCTTGGTGTAGAGCTCGACCCAGCGTTCGTCGCGGAATTCATAGAGGCCGTTGGGGGAACGCGCGGTCTTTTCCGGCGCCGCTACCGCGGGCGTGTCGTTGTCGACCTCGTCCTGAGGCAACTCGCTGTCGACAGGCTTGTCGTCGGCCTTCGCGGCCGTGTCGGGCTTGGCATCCGGCTTGGCGTCGCCGGTCTTGGCATCGCCAGTCTTGGCGTCGCCAGCCTTGGCTTCGTTGGGCTTGGCCTCACCAGGCTTGCTCTCACCGGGCTTGGCCTTGGCGTCCTTCTTGGTCTTGTCCAACTTCTTGTCGTCGGGCTTGTCGGTCTTCTCCACGACGGGCTCGCGGATCGAGAGGCGGTCGTTGAGCCCGAGCATGATCACGATCGCGTCGGCCCGCTCGGCCGCCAGGATGCCCTTGGCAGCGGCGGCCCAGTCGGCCGGCTCGCCCTTCGGCTGGTATTTGATCAGGCCCGAATTCGTCTTGATCTTGCGGGTCACGCCCATGTCGGGCTGCTCGGCATAGGCGTCCTCCAAGCCGTAGGCGAGCCAGTCGGCCATGCCGTCGCCCAGCACCAGCACATAGCGGTCCGGGGCGTTGTCGCGCTTCTCCGGCGGCGGCGCCTTGGAGTAGTCCTGGGTGACCTTCCTCGGCTGCTGCGGCTGGAACGGGGTGAAGAAGTCGTTGCCGAACCAGCCTCCGCCGCCACCGCGGGGGGCCGGGCGGGGCGAGGCGAACGGGTTGAAATTGAAGAACTGGGCCGAGGCAGGGCCGGCAATGCCGACGAGCATGGCGATGACGACCGCCAGCACGACCAGCGGGCCGGGCTCGTTCAACAGCTTGAGAAAGGTCTTCAGCTTTGACATGCGCACCCGCGCGGCGAAATCGTGACAGTCCATATAATAGGACCCGAATCAGGCCGCAAACGGGCATTCACCGGATGGTGTAAATGTCCGCTGGCAATCGACCCAAAAGGTTACCAGGTCGGCCAAATACGCCTTCAGCGTGCCCGCAGCCGCTCCAGCACGTCCGAGGTGGCAAAACCGTCGGCCGGCGCCCCGATCGAGGCCTGGAAGTTCCGCAGCGCTTCTCGGGTCTGGCCGCCGAACTGCCCATCCGGTGTTCCACGGTAGAAGCCGCGGTTGGCCAGCAGCTGTTGGAGTTCCAGCCGCTCGGCGCGGGACAGGGTGCGCTCCTCGCGCGGCCAGGCCTGCACGAAAGGCGGCGCGCCGCGCAGCCGGTCGGCGAAGTGGCCGATCGCCAGCGCATAGGCCTCGGCCGGATTGTATTTCATGATGACGCGGAAGTTCTGCAGCATCAGAAAGCCGGGCCCCTGGGCGCCCGCGGGCGCCAGCAGATAGGCCTTCTCGGCCGTCGCCGGGAACGGCTGGCCGTTGGCTCGTTTCAGCCCGAGGTGTTCCCATTGGCCGAAGCTCATGCTCTTGGCGCGGTCGGCGAGCATGTAATTGAAGTCCTGCGGCAGCGCGACCTCGTAGCCCCAGCTCTGACCGCTCTGCCAGCCGTCCTTCTTCAGGTTGTTGGCGGTCGAAGCGATCAGGTCGGCCGGATTGTCGACGACGTCGCGGCGGCCGTCGCCATCGGCATCGACGGCAAAGCGCTTGAACGCCGTCGGCATGAACTGGGTGGGTCCGAATGCGCCCGCCCAGGAGCCGCGCAGTTGCTCCGGACGCAGGTCGCCGCGGTTCAGGATTTCCAGCGCCGACAGGAACTCGTCCTTGAAATAGGCCTGCCGGCGGCCGATGCAGGCGAGCGTCGCGGTCGACTGCAGTACGCTGCGGTCGCCGATCTGGATCGAGTAGTTGGATTCAATGCCCCAGATCGCCGCGATGATGTAGCGGTCGACGCCATAGGCGCGCTCGGTCGCATCGAACTGCGCCTTGTACTTCGCCAGCACCTCGCGTCCTTTGGCCAGCCGGTTGTCGTTCACGAGGATGTCGAGATAGTCCCAGATCGCCTTGGTGAATTCGGGCTGGGCGTCGAGCAGGTCCATGATGCGCAGGTCCGGCGTCAGGCCGGCGGTGAAGCGCTGGAAATTGTCCTGCGTGATGTTGCGGCGTGCGGCATCTGGCCACATGCCTGCGACGCAGTTGTCGAAATTCGCGGCGGCGTCGCGGATCGCGGCCGCCGCCATCTGCGGATGGCCGGAAGCGCCGTCTTCGCCGCTCCAGGGCTGCGGCCCGCCGGCCGACGGCGCCTGCGCAGGTGGGGTCGGATCCGGGTTGCCCTTGGTCAGGGAACCGGTGAACAGGCTGTCGAGGAAGTTCAACGGCCCACCGCCCGACTGCGCCGATGCGGAACCGGACACCGCCGCCAACACGGTCGCCGTCATTGCAATCCGGGCTCCGACGCTCAGAGCCGCCAGGAATTCGTTCCGTCGCACCATTTCTCGATCCAGATCGCTTGGAAGGCCCCAGGAGGCCCGCTCCTGCTTAACGGGAGATTAACAAGGTTGATGATTTCTCAGCAGCAAAATTTGGCCTTTCGATCGCCGTCAAACGGAACACCGGACCAACATCCGCCTTTGTTCTCGGCTGCAAACCAGCTACCAAGATGCGATCAAATTCGCATTGATATCGATACAAGGTTTAGTCAGGCCCCATGAAGATCCGCAAAGCCGTATTTCCGGTCGCCGGTCTCGGCACCCGCGTCCTTCCCGCCACCAAGGCCATGCCGAAGGAAATGCTGACGATCGTCGACAGACCGCTCATCCAATACGTCTTCGATGAAGCCAGGGAAGCGGGCATCGAGCATTTCGCGTTCGTGACCGGACGCAACAAGACGGCGATCGAGGATCATTTCGACCGCATGTACGAGCTCGACGCGACGCTGGCGGCGCGCGGCAAGAAGACCGAGATGGAGATCCTGGCGCGCGACCAGCCGGAGGCCGGGGCGGTCAGCTTCACCCGCCAGCAGGCGCCGCTCGGACTGGGCCATGCGGTGTGGTGCGCGCGCGACATCATCGGCGACGAGCCGTTCGCCGTGGTGCTGCCGGACGAGCTCGTGCTGAACACGCCGGGATGCCTGGCGCAGATGATCGCGGCCGCCAACGATCTGCCCGAGAAGAGCAACGTGCTCGCGGTGCAGGAGGTGCCGGCCGACCAGACCCATCAATACGGCATCTGCGGCGTCGGCAAGCGCGACGGCAAGATCTTCGAGGTCAACGGCATGGTCGAGAAGCCGGCCCAGGGCACCGCGCCATCGAACTTCTCGATCACCGGGCGCTACATCCTGCAGCCGGAGATCTTCCAGATCCTGGCGACGCAGGAGCGCGGCGCCGGCGGCGAGATCCAGCTCACCGACGCGATGATCGGACTGTCGAAGACGCAGAAATTCTACGGCGTGGACTTCGACGGCGAGCGGCATGATTGCGGTTCGAAGTCGGGCTTCCTGCGCGCCAACATCGCCTTCGCGATGGCGCGGGCCGATCTGCGCGACGGCCTGCGCGCCGACATGAAGAAATACCTGGAAGGCAAGAGCTGAAGTCCGCTGCGGCTGGCGGCGTCATGCTGCCAATAATGCCGCCGACGCCGCTGCGGCTAGCGGTGGCGCGGCGGTTGCGGCCGGCCGCCTTGGCGGCGTAGAGGTGGCCGGGCGTGTGCCGCCAGGATGCCGCGCCGTGGATGCCGCGCCATTGATGCCAAGATGGAGTTGAGACTTGCCGGACTATGACGCGCTCCGAGACTATCTCGAGCGGCAGACCCGTGCCGAACTGGTGCTCAGTTACGAGGAGATCGAGGAGTTGCTCGGCGACAGCCTGCCACGCGCGGCGCAGCGTGCCTCGTGGTGGGACAGCTTGCGGAGCCCGCAGGAGAAGATGCCGCAGCGCGAGGCCTGCCTGGCCGCAGGCTATGTCGCGACCCGGATGCCCGACGGCCGGAGCGTCCGCTTTCGCAGGCAGAAGCGCCAGCCGTGACACTCCGCCGCTGGGCGGACCTGCAATCGTGCCTCTACGATCGCATTGGACTGGCCTGGATCCTGCCTTCGGCTTCGGTCAGCGGCGATCCGATCGCGCGGCGTTACGATCCGGAGAGGATCTACGCCGTAGTATTGCCGGCCATTTGGAGATTTGAGTATGAACGAACAGGACCTGCGCCGCGATGTCGCTGCGGTCAAGGAAGGGCGGCTGTCGCGCCGCGATTTCGTGCAGCGGATGCTCGCCGTCGGACTGACGGCACCGCTCGCGGGAATGATGCTGGCGCATTCCGGCGTCGCCATGGCGGCGCAGGCGTTTCCCTACAAGCCGACCAAGGCGGGCGGCGGTGGCCCGCTGAAGATCCTGCTCTGGCAGGCGCCGACGCTGCTCAATCCGCATTTCGCGATCGGCCTCAAGGACCAGGAGGCGGCGCGCGCCTTCTACGAGCCGCTCGCCGGGTGGGATGCCGACGGCAATCTGGTGCCGGTGCTCGCGGCCGAGATTCCCAGCGTGGCCAACGGCACCGTCGCGGCGGACGGCACCTCCGTCGTCTGGAAACTCAAGCAGGGCGTAAAGTGGCACGACGGTCGGCCGTTCACGGCCGACGACGTCATCTTCAACTGGCAGTATGCCACCAATCCCGAGACGTCCGCGGCCACCATCGGCGACTACAAGGACATCAAGACGATCGAGAGGATCGACGACCACACCGTGCGGCTGGTGTTCGGACAGACGACACCGCTGTGGTTCACGCCGTTCGTCGGCGCGCGCGGCGGGATCATTCCGAAGCATCTGTTCTCCGACTACATCGGAGCCAAGTCCCGCGAGGCGCCGAACAACCTGGCGCCGGTCGGGACCGGCGCCTATCTGTTCGTCGACTTCAAGCCGGGTGACACGCTGACGGGCAAGCTCAATCCCGACTATCACGTGCCGAACCGGCCGCATTTCGATACGCTGGAAATCAAGGGCGGAGGCGATGCCGTCTCGGCGGCACGCGCGGTGCTGCAGACCGGGGAATTCGACTACGCCTGGAACCTGCAGGTCGAGGATGAGATCCTGCTCAAGCTGGAAAATGGAGGCCAGGGTACGGTCGAGGTCGTGCCGACCGGCTATCTCGAATTCATCCTGCTCAACGCCACGGATCCGAATGTCGAAGTCGATGGCGAGCGCGCGAGCCTCAAGACGAAGCATCCGCTGCTGTCGGATCCCGCGGTCCGCGAGGCCATCAACCTGCTGATCGATCGCGCCTCGATCCAGAAGTTCATCTATGGCCGCGGCGGCATCGCCACCGCCAACTGCGTCAACAATCCCGAGCGCTATCGCTCGCGCAACATGACGTTCGAGTTCAACATCGAGAAGGCGAACCAGATCCTGGAACAGGCCGGCTGGAAGAAGGGCCCGAGCGGCATTCGCGAAAAGGACGGCAAGCCGCTCAAGCTCCTGTTCCAGACCTCGACCAACGCGCCGCGGCAGAAGAACCAGGCGATCATCAAGCAGGCCTGTCAGAAGGCCGGCATCGAGCTCGAGCTGAAATCCGTCGTCGGGTCGGTGTTCTTCTCCAGCGATGTCGCCAATCCCGATACCTATTCGCATTTCTACTGCGACATGGAAATGTATCTGATCTCGATGGCGTCGCCCGAGCCGCAGGCCTTCATGACTCAATACGTGTCGTGGGAGGCCGCCAGCAAGGCCAACAAATGGCAGGGCCGCAACATCGCGCGCTGGCAGAACAAGACCTATGACGATCTCTACAACGAGCTCACCCGCGAGCTCGACCCGGTCAAGCGCGCCGCGCTCTACATCAGGCTCAACGACATCGTCTGCTCGGATCATCACGTGCTTCCCGAGCTCAACCGGCCGCGCGTCAGCGGAATCCGCAAGGGGCTGCAGACGCATTCGTCGGGCTGGGACAACGATCTGTGGCAGTTGCCGAGCTGGTATCGCGAAACCTGACGCGCAATCTCTGCGGTCATGCTCCGGCGACACATCCTGATGGGGTGCTGACGCCGGACGGCACGTAGTTCCATTTTCTGGAAATGCTTGCGGCAGGTTCTTGCCGCAATGCGAAGTGCGACAATCGATCCCTTCCATAATACGAAATTGGCCCGGATTCTGCTTTGACACGGGCTTCGAAGGCTGATCCAATTTTGTGCAGCTCTCCGCTAACGGTACGGCGTGGCGCATTTTTTTGGCATTCAGCATCACCTTGGAGTCGATTGAATGAACGAGCGTGACCTCCGTAACCAGATCGCTGATGTCAAAGCGGGACGCCTCTCACGGCGCGAATTTGTGCAGCGGATGATTGCCGTGGGGCTGACTGCGCCGATCGCCGGCGCGATGCTCGCCCATTCGGACATCGCGATGGCGGCCGACCCGATCGTCTACAAGCCGACCAAGGCCGGCGGCGGCGGCCCGCTCAAGCTTCTGTTCTGGCAGGCGCCGACGCTGCTCAACCCGCATTTCGCCAATGGCACCAAGGACCAGGAAGCCTGCCGGCTGTTCTACGAGCCGCTCGCCGGCTGGGACGCCGACGGCAATCTGGTGCCGATTCTCGCGGCCGAGATTCCGACCAAGGCGAACGGCAACCTGGCTGCCGACGGTCTATCCGTCACCTGGAAGCTGAAACAGGGCGTGAAATGGCACGACGGCAAGCCGTTCACCGCCGATGACGTCATCTTCAATTGGGAATACTCGGTCAATCCCGATACCGCGGCGGTTTCGGTCGGCAGCTACAGGGGCATCAAGTCGGCCGAGAAGATCGACGACTACACGGTGAAGCTGACGTTCAAGCAGACGACGCCGTTCTGGGCCGACGCCTTCGTCGCTGCCTACGGTCTCATCGTTCCGAAGCATCTGTTTGCCGACTATATCGGCGGCAAGTCGCGCGAGGCGCCGGCCAATCTGAAGCCGGTCGGCACCGGCCCCTATGTGTTCGTCGATTTCAAGCCGGGCGATTCCATCGCCGCCAAGCGCAATCCCGACTACCATCAGGCGAACCGGCCGTATTTCGACACGGTCGAGGTCAAGGGCGGCGGCGATGCGGTGTCGGCGGCGCGCGCGGTGCTGCAGACCGGCGAATACGACTACGCCTACAATCTCCAGGTCGAGGACGAGATCCTGACCAAGCTGGAGGCCGGCGGCCAGGGCAGGGCGCAGCTCACCGTGACCGGCCACATCGAGTACATCGCGCTCAACGTCACCGATCCCTGGACCGAGGTCGATGGCGAGCGGTCCAGCGTCAAGACCAAGCACCCGGTGTTTTCCGATCCCGAGGTCCGCAAGGCCATCAACCTGCTGATCGACCGCGCCTCGGTGCAGAAGTTCATCTACGGCCGTGCCGGCGTCGCGACACCGAACTTCCTCAACAACCCCGAGCGCTTCCGCTCCCCGAACAACAAGTTCGAGTTCAATATCGAGAAGGCCAACCAGATCCTCGATGCGGCCGGGTGGAAGAAGAACGGGTCCGGCGTTCGTGAGAAGGACGGCAAGCAGATCAAGCTGGTGTTCCAGACTTCGATCAACGCACCGCGCCAGAAGAACCAGGCGATCATCAAGCAGGCCTTCCAGAAGGCCGGCATCGAACTGGAGCTGAAGTCGGTCGTGGCCTCGGTGTTCTTCTCCTCCGACGCCGCCAACCCCGATACCTATCCGCACTTCTATTGCGACATGGAGATGTACCAGACCACCATGCCGCAGGCAGACCCGCAGTTCTTCATGAACCAGTTCACCTCGTGGGAAGTCGCCTCCAAGGACAACAAATGGCAGGGCCGCAACGTCTCGCGCTGGCAGAACAAGGACTATGACGAGACCTACAAGCAGGCCTCGAGCGAACTCGATCCGGTCAAGCGGGCGGCGCTGTTCGTCAAGCTCAACGATCTGGTCGTCGGCGACAACTACATCCTGCCGGAGATCAACCGCCGCAACTGCATCGGCCTGAAGAACGGCATGGTCGCGAACAAGAGCGGCTGGGACAACGATCTCTGGCAGATCGCCAGCTGGTATCGCGAGACCTGATCGCGCGAGCCAGCATGACCAGCCAGACATCGTAGAGGTGGAGCGATGGGAAACTACCTTCTCAGGCGCCTCATCGTCGCTGTGCCGAGCCTGCTCGGCATCAGCCTCATCCTGTTCGTGCTGCTCGCGCTCGCGCCGGGCGATCCGTTCGGCGAGCTCGCGAGCAATCCGAACATCCCCCCGGAAGTCCGTGAGATGCTGCGCATCAAGTTCGGGATGGATGACCCGATCATGGTGCGCTACTTCCGCTGGCTGGTCGCCATGATCCATGGCGACTGGGGCTTCTCGTTCGCCAGCCGCGTCAATGTCGACACCCTGATCCTGCAGCGGATTCCGGCCACGCTCTACGTGGTCGGCACCGCCCAGCTGCTAGCACTGGTGGTGGCGATCCCGGTCGGCGTGCTCGCGGCGCGGCGGCCCTATTCGATCTTCGACCAGATCGCCAACACCTTCGCCTTCATCGGCTTTTCGCTGCCGACCTTCTTCACCGGCTTGCTCCTGATCCTGGTCTTCAGCGTCAATCTGGGCTGGCTGCCGTTCGTCTACCGCGCCGACCTTCAGGCCACCGGATGGCAATGGTGGTGGGAGAGCATCAAGCAGGCGATCATGCCGGTCACCGTGCTCGGCCTCTACCAGGCGGCGTCCTACACCCGCTACGTCCGTTCCGCCGTGCTCGACGTGATCAAGCTCGACTACGTCACGACCGCACGCTCCAAGGGACTCGACGAGAGCAAGGTGATCGTCAAGCACGTGGTGCGCAACGCGCTGATCCCGGTGGTCACGCTGGTGGCGCTGCAGATGCCCACGGTGTTCGGCGGCGCCATCGTCACCGAGCAGATCTTCCGCATTCCCGGCATCGGCTCGCTCCTCATCAGCGCGATCCTTGCCAACGACACGCCCGTCATCATGGCGGTGACCTTCGTGTTCGCCTGCCTCGTCGTCCTCTTCAACCTGATCGCAGACATATTGTATGGCTGGCTTGACCCACGCATCTCCTTCCGTTGAGACGGCAGTCGCGCCGGTTTCGAAAAAGCGCCGCTTCTCGCCGGGCCGCGATGCCGTCCGGCGCTTCCTGCGTCACCGCATGGCCGCCGTCAGCGTCGCCGTGCTGGCGCTGCTGGCGCTGGCGATCCTCGTCGGACCGTGGATCTGGCGGGTGCCGATCAACGAGATCGACTTCACCGCGCGCCTCGCGTCGCCGTCAGCGGATCATCCGTTCGGCACCGACGACCTCGGCCAGGATCTGCTGGCGCGGATGATCTATGGCGGACGCATCTCGCTCGCGGTCGGCTTCGCGGCCATGGCGGTCGGCCTGTTCGTCGGCACCGTCATCGGCTCCATCGCCGGAGCGTCTAAGGGACCCGTCGATGCCGCCCTGATGTGGCTGACGGATCTGTTCCTGTCGCTGCCGCAACTGCCGCTGCTGCTGCTCGTCATCTATCTGTTCCGCGATCTCCTGAAGGGTTGGGTCGGCCCGGAGGGCGGCACCTTCATCCTGATCGTGCTGGTGATCGGCGGCTTCCGCTGGATGCCGGTCGCGCGTCTCGTGCGCGCCCAGTTCCTGTCGCTACGCGAGAAGGAGTTCGTGGAGGCTGCGCGCGCGCTGGGCGCTTCGAACGTCCGTCTCGTCGTCCGTCACATCCTGCCCAACGCGCTCGGACCCGTGATCGTGGCCGGAACGATCGACGTCGCTGCTGCGATCATTGCGGAATCGACGCTGTCGTTTCTCGGCCTCGGGTTTCCGCCGGATATTCCGACCTGGGGCCGCCTCTTGTTCGACGCCAAGGATTATCTCGATATCGCGCCGCATTGGGCGCTGTTCGCCGGCGGCGCGATCTTCCTCACCGTCATCGCGATCAACTTCATCGGCGATGGCCTGCGCGATGCGCTCGATCCGCGGAAGGTGATGTGATGGATGCTCGCGCGACCCCGCTTCTCGAGATCAAGGGGCTGAAGACCTATTTCGACAGCGACGACGGCCAGGTTCATGCCGTCGACGGCGTGGACATCTCGATCGACCGGGGCGAGACCCTGTGCGTGGTCGGCGAGTCCGGGTCCGGCAAGACCGTCACCGCGATGTCGGTGCTGAAGCTGATCGCGATGCCGCCGGGGCGTATCGCCGGCGGCCAGATCCTGTGGCAGGGCCGTGACCTGGTGCCGCTCGGCTCTTCCGAGATGAACAAGATCCGCGCCTCCGAGATCGCGATCGTGTTCCAGGAGCCGATGACCTCGCTCAATCCGGTCTACACCGTCGGCGATCAGATCGCCGAGGTGATCCGGCTGCATCAGGGCCTGTCCAAGAAGGCGGCGATGGATCGGGCGGCCGAGATGCTGGCGCTGGTGCAGATTTCCAACCCGAAAGCCCGCGTGCACGACTATCCGCATCACTTTTCGGGCGGCATGCGCCAGCGCGTGATGATCGCGATGGCGCTGTCCTGCAATCCCAAGCTCCTGATCGCTGACGAGCCGACCACCGCGCTCGACGTGACCATCCAGGCGCAGATCCTGGACCTGCTGCTCGACATGAAGGAGCGGCTCGGCATGTCAATCATGCTGATCACGCACGCGATGGGCGTCGTCGCCGAGGTCGCCCAGCGCGTCGTCGTGATGTATGGCGGCCGTGTTGCCGAGGAGGCGCCGGTCGAGCGCCTGTTCGCCAATCCGCGCCATCCCTATACCCAGGGTCTGATCCGCTCGATCCCGCGGATCGATCTCGCGGCGGTCAGGAAGATCCGGCTCGAAAGCATCCCGGGAAGCGTGCCGAAGCTGGTCAATCCGCCGGAGGGCTGTCGATTCGCCTCGCGCTGCCGCTTTGCCATTCCCGATTGCAGGCGCGCACAGCCTCCGCTGCGCGAGATCGAGCCCGGCCACAAGGTGGCGTGCATCCGCGCCGAAGAGACGTTGCTGTGATGACCGAAGCGACCATTGCTCCCGCCGCCGTGCCGGCGCCTTTGCTCAGCGTGCGCAACCTGACCAAGGCGTTTCCGATCAGGGGCGGACTTTTGAAGCGCCAGACCGGCAGCGTGCGCGCGGTCGACGGCGTCAACTTCCACATCGAGCCGAGCGAGACCTTCGGCCTCGTCGGCGAGTCCGGCTGCGGCAAGTCGACCACCGGCCGCTGCGTGCTGCGGCTGATCGAGCCGAGCTCGGGCGAGCTGAGCTTCGAGGGCAAGGACGTGATCGCGCTGTCCGGCGAAGGCTTGCGCGCGCTGCGCCGCGACATCCAGATCATCTTTCAGGATCCTTATGCCTCGCTCAATCCGCGCATGACCATCGGCGCCATCATCGGCGAGGCGCTGACGATCCATGGGCTTACGACGTCGCGGCAGCAATATGAGGCGCGCATCGTCCATCTGCTCGAGACGGTCGGCCTGCAGGCCGACCACATGACGCGCTATCCGCACGAATTCTCCGGCGGCCAGCGCCAGCGCATCGGCATCGCCCGGGCGATCGCGGTCGAGCCCAAGCTGATCATCTGCGACGAGCCGGTGTCGGCGCTCGACGTCTCGATTCAGGCCCAGGTGATCAATCTGCTGGAGGACCTGCAGCAGAAGTTCGGCATCGCCTATCTGTTCGTCGCGCACGACCTGTCGGTGGTCGAGCACATCAGCCGCCGCGTCGCGGTGATGTATCTCGGCCGCATCGTCGAGACCGCGGCGTCGCGCCAGCTCTATTCGGAGCCGAAGCATCCCTACACCGAGGCGCTGCTTTCGGCGGTGCCGATCCCGGATCCTTCCGTCAAGCGCAAGCGCGTCCGCCTCAAGGGGGAGGTGCCGAGCCCGATCAATCCGCCAACCGGCTGCCACTTCCACACCCGCTGTCCGATCGCGAAGGACGTCTGCAGCAAGGAAGTGCCGCCGTTGAAGGCCAGCGCCGAGGGACATCTCGTCGCGTGCCATTTCCGTTGAATGGGATATAGCGGCCAGGCTGGACGCGGCAGACCCTTGCTTGGGGCAAGTGGAGCAATAGATCTCAAAGCAACGCCAGCTAACCCGTCTGCCTAACGACGGCCTCGCCGATCGTTCTCATGCGATCCAATATTGTGGGCTAGATCCGTCCGCCGTTGCGCACACAAGCCTCGATCCGCGAGGTGTCATTGTTTTGAAGCCTATGCGCCTCGCGACGACATTGGGCGCGCAATTCATCCGTGGCTTCCCGTGGCTGTGGACTCGTGGCGAGCTCGCGATGTCCTGCCTCGTCATGGGACACCGCGCCTGACGCTGCCTTGCCGGTCTTCACAGTTGAAGTGGGAGTCGACGGTTTGATGTCAATGGTCGGTCCGACGAGCTGCCAGATGGGGCGAAGCTCGATACTCGACTTGTCGGATGAATGGTTCGATCTTGAAGCTGACAGGGTGAGAACATTTCGGCTATCGAGCTTGGCAGCGATCGTTTCGTCGGTCCTGAAGATGAGCGTGTCGCCGAATATGTATTCGACAAAATGAACGTAGCCGGCGGGCGACGGTTTCCAGGACGCCTTCGTCGGCGGTCCCCACAAGTAATATCCGCTGGCCAGGCCCGTTGCAGAGACCTCGGTGATGACAAGCATGCCTGTTCGGCCCTTGCCGTTTCCCCAGCCGCGCCTGTTCGACCACACGCCGATGAACCTCGAATACGAATCTGGGGCGGCTGCTTCGGCCGTGGCGATCGTGAAGGGAGGCATGCTCAGTTTCAGCTCTGCTGCCAGTGCTGCGACCCGTTCCCGATCGGCTGTCGTGAACGGGCGGACTTTCGACGGCGTGATCGTTTGCGCTGCTTCACCGCCTCCGGCGTTCGCCGGTGCGGCCGGGCCGGGACTCGCAGCAGGAACGGCCTGCTCTTTGTTGAGGTCGACAAGCCGTGCGCGAGCCTCTGCGATCAATGGGCTCTTGGGATATCTGGACAGAAATTCTTCGTAGAGGCCGGGGACGTTCGATGTCCGAATAGCCTGCCAAAACTGCTCGTCTTCGGACGGAGCTTGGGGGACCGGTGTGGCGAGCTTGGCGGCCGTTGTTGCGGCAGGCGCTCGCAGATAGATCTCGTCCTTCGACAGCGATCCGTAGACGAAGGGCTGCTGCTCCCGATGAGTTGCTGCCATGACGTCGTCGCGAACTCTCCGGAACAGGAAGGAGATTTCCAGCCCAGGTGTTTCGATGTGACGGAGCAGGGCCGTCGTGAACGGACTGTTTCGCCCGTCGCCGTCGCCGGCAGTGGTGCCATCACGGGCCGCATAGGCGATCAGGACATTTTCGGTGGGTTCGGTGGGGGCAAGTCCCCGCGCAACGGATCGCACACTGAGTGAACGCCTCATCTTCGCTGCGAATGGATTGTTGCGGCAGGCGTCCAGAATGATCAGCCCGAGTTGCGTGGCCTTGCCGACCTGAAGATTAACCGACCGCAGGCTGACAGCTTCGCTCTCGACGTCGGTGTCGCTCAGCAGTTCCGCGTCTGTTGGGATCAACCAATTCTCGCCGCCGATTTCCATGCCATGGCCGGCATAAAAAACGATCGCGATCTTTGCAGTTTCGACCGCATGCCCAAACTCGACGAGGGCCCTCCTCGTTTGCGCTCCGGTCAAATTGGTCAGCAGCGTTACCTTGAAATCGAGTCGCTGCAGAGCTCCTGCAACGTCTGTTGCATCCCGCGGTGGATTGGCGAGAGCCGGCGCTTTCTGATACGCGCCGTTGCCGATCACCAGCGCGACCCGGTCGGCTGCTGCAGCCGGCGCCGAGAGGAGCGCAAATGCCAAAATGATAGCGCTCAACCTACCCCGGTTCATTATCCCTCCTGCCAGATCTTCTATGCTGACCAATCTAGGTGATCGGCAACTGACAGGAAATACATCAAGCGGGATGCCGCTGTTTTTCCAGCGAC
The DNA here is from genome assembly GCA_049802835.1 of Bradyrhizobium sp. Taxonomy (GTDB): domain Bacteria; phylum Pseudomonadota; class Alphaproteobacteria; order Rhizobiales; family Xanthobacteraceae; genus Bradyrhizobium. The sequence continues at coordinate 9,687 of JBARNF010000164.1, read as the reverse complement.
GCCTCGTCCGGATGAGGCCGAGCCTCTGCGTTACGCCGCCTGACGGTCCGAGACCAGGGCCGTCAAGCGCGTTGCCTGCTCCGCGTTCAGCGTGAACTGCACCAGTGCGGTGCGATCGCCGACACGCGTCACGGTCCCCGGCAGATCGGAGATCATGCCGGTGATCGCGAGCGTCACGGATGCGTTGACCGACAGCTGGACCGGGATCGCCTCGAGCAGGGCGCCGCCGAGCGAGAGGTTGCGCACAATGACGGCGACCGGCTCGCCACTCACCTCGAGGGTGCCCGGGCGGTTGATGTTGAGCCGGGTCGCGAGCCGGCGGTCGACATCGGCGGTCGAGGTCCGGATCACCCGGACCAGCTCGGTCCGCAGCTGCTGGACCTTCTCGGCGACATTCGTCGAGCCGTCGCGGATGTCGGTCGAGCGCCGGCCGGCCTCGCTCGCCTCGCGCGACACCGAGGCGATCTGGCTCGCGACCTCGCGTGCCGCCGCAGACGTCTCCTCGACGGTGCGCGAGATCTCCATTGTCACGCTGTTCTGGGCCTGGATCGCATCGGCGATTCCCGACGACACCTCTTCGACATTGCGGATGACTTCGCCGATGGCGCCGATCGAGGTCACCGACGCGCGCGTCGAGTCCTGGATCTCCGCGATCTGCTGCGCGATCTCGCTGGTCGCCTTTGCGGTCTGCTCGGCGAGCGACTTGACCTCGGAGGCGACGACCGCGAAGCCGCGGCCGGCGTCGCCGGCTCGCGCCGCCTCGATGGTTGCGTTCAGCGCCAGCAGGTTGGTCTGGCCGGCGATCTCGCTGATCAGGCTGGTCACGGCGCCGACCTTGTCGGCCGCTTCGGACAGTTTGGCGATCGTCGCCTGAGCCTCGGACGATGCGGCCACGGCCTTGCGCGTGAGCTCGCGCGACGAATTGACCTGGCCGGAGATCTGCGAGATCGATGCTGCGAGCTGCGAGGAGGCCTTGGCGACGGTCTGGGTCGTGGCGAGGGCCTGCTCCGCGGCCGCCGCGACGCTGCTCGAATTCCGCTCCAGTGTCAGCGCACTCTCGGTCATTGATTTCGCATCGTCGGCCATCTGGCCGGTGCCCTGGGCGACTTCGCCGACAGCCATGCTGGCGGCCTGCTCCACGGCCTCGGCCATCTCCTTCAACGCCTTGCTCTTGATGCGCTCTGCGACTTGGCGCTGCTCGTCTTCGAGCATGGCGGTCTGCCGAGCCTTCTCCTCGATCTTCTGCCTGAACTGCTCGATCGAGCGGGCCATATCGCCGAGCTCGTCGCTGCGGGTCAGGCCCGGCAGCTTGATCTCGAAATTGCCGAGGCTGAGCTGGGTCAACGCGCCGCTCATCGACGCCAGCGCCGACGACATCCGCCGCGCGATGATCAGCGTGACGGCGCCGAGCACGAGGATCACCAGCATGGCGGCAATGAACACCGCGCGCTTGCTCTCCCACATCTGGGCTTCGAGATCGTCGACATAGACGCCGGTGCCGATGATCCAGCCCCAGGGCTCGAAGCCGGCGACATAGGACATCTTCGGTTGCGGCGCGTCCTTGCCCGGCTTGGGCCACATGTAGTCGACGACGCCGGCACCCTGGCGCTTCACGACATCCACCATCTCCACGAACAGGCGCTTGCCGGTCGGATCCTTGTTGTCGGCGAGATCCTGACCGTTCAATTCGGGTTTGACCGGATGCATGACCATCTTCGGAACCATGTCGTTGATCCAGAAGTAGTCACCGCTGCCGTAGCGCAGCTTTCCAATTCGCTCGGCCGCCCTCTTCTGTGCGGCTTCGGGCGCCACCTTGTCGCGTGCGATCGCGTCGTATTCCTCGCGTGCGATGCTCAGCGCCGTCTGGGCTAGATGGCTGAGCTCGCTCTGCCGCTGCTCCTTGAGCGCGGTTGCGAGATTCTGGCTCTGCGTCGCAGCAAGACCGGCAAGGCCGCAGAACGACAGGCCGATGATCGCGTAGATGCGAAGGGCGAGAGAGAAGCGCGGGCGAGCCATGGGGAATCCGGCACAAGCAGCTGAAGATGCGCGCAACTCTAAAGATTTGCAGTTGATTTCGCGTTAAGTGCGCGTGGTAGCATATTGCCGCGGAGAAGATGGGGGCACGTAGTTATACGGGCCCTGCTATGAAGGACGTCAGCGCGTGATGCGCCCTTTCGAATCGGGCCGCCGGCCCGATCTCAGCTCACCTCTGCCGATCGCGGTCGCGATCGAGACGCGCTTTGCGCGTAGCCGGACACGGCGAGGTCGGCATCGCCCTGAACGAGCCACCGGCACGCAGCCGTTCATGCCTCGCGCTCAGTCGGCTGCGCCTGGTCTGATCAGGTCAAGTGCGGCGTCGTCCTGCAGCCTTGCGACCAGGTCGGCGCGACGGACGAGCACCGCGCGCTGATTGATGTAGCCCTTGTCGGTGATCTCGCCGGCATCGAGCGATGGCGGCTCGGCCATCAGCAGCGCGCGTGTCGCATGGCGCGATGAGCCGACCGCCTCGGCGCGAAGTTTCGCTAGCCCCTGTGCAATGTCGTCTCGCACCGACGGATGCGCCAGCACCTCGCCGACCGTGGCCGTGTCGGCCAGCCCCGCCTTGCCGCGACAGGCGGCGATATTCGGCACGACCAGGAAATGAACCTCGTCGGTGCCGTGGCCGGCGATCACGATGTCCTGCGCCAGCGGCGCCAGCGCGGCGATGCCGGCGACGCGCAGCGCGCCGACATTGACCCAGGTGCCGGAGCTGAGCTTGAAATCCTCGGTGATGCGGCCGTCGAAGAACAGGCCGCGCTCCGGATGATCGGGATCGGCGAGCTTCACGGCGTCGCCGATCTTGTAGAAGCCCTCGTCGTCGAACGCAGCCGCGGTGAGCTCTGGCGCCTTCCAATAGCCCGGCGTGACGTTGGGCCCGCGCACGCGGATCTCGAGCTTCTCGCCGGAGGGCACCAGCTTCAGCTCGGTGCCGGGAATCGGCACGCCGATATTGCCGGCGCGCTCGGCAAAGAAATGGCAGTCGGTCGCGAGCGGCGAGGTCTCGGTGGCGCCCCATGCCGAGATCAGCGGCGCCGGCCGGCCGATCGTGGCCACGCTCATCTCGTTGAGCGCATCCCACAAATTCTGCGGCAGCGCGGCGGCCGCGTAGAAGATGCATTTGACACCGGAAAAGAATTTCTGGCGCAGCTCTTCGTCCGTTCTTAGTGCCGCCACCAGCATGTCGAAGCCGCGCGGCACGTTGAAATAGATCGTCGGCACCGTCATGCGCAGATTGGCGAGCGAGGTCTCGAACAGGCCCGGCGCCGGCTTGCCGCCGTCGATGTAGAGCGAGCCGCCTTGGGCCAGCACCAGGTTGAAATTATGATTGGCGCCGAAGGTGTGACTCCAGGGCAGCCAGTCGACGATGACGGGGCCGCCTTCGATCTCGCGCAGAAACGTCCACAGCTGGGCCTTGGCCTGCTGGCTCGTCGTCAGCATCCGCTGCGTGTTGATGACGGCCTTAGGGAGCCCCGTCGATCCCGAGGTGAACAGCAGCTTTGCGATCGTGTCTGGCGTTATCGCGGCGAAGGCGCGCTCGACCTCGGGGCCGGGCTTCGTCGTGATCACCGCCTGCAGCGGGATCGCGCTGTTGCCGTCGCTATCACCGGCAATGATCGTCGCCCGGTGCAGTCCCTCGATCGCGGCGAGTGCGCGCGCGAACGCGCCGCGTTGGGCGACGAAGATGGCGCCGGGATCGAGCAGCCGGATCATTGCCCGCAGCTTCTCGTGATCGGTCGACATCAGCGAGTAGGCCGGCGAGATCGCGCAGACGGGGATGCCGACATGCTGTGCCGCCAGCGACAGCACCGCATGTGCGATGCTGTTGTCGGAGAGGATCGCGAGCGGCCGGTCGGGACCGAGGCCTTGCGCCAGCATCCAGGCCGCGGCGGCGCGCACCTGTGCCAACGTCTCGCCATAGCTGAGCCTGGTCCAGCCGTCGCCGCTGCGTTCGGCGAGGAACGTCCGGTCAGGCACGGTCCGTGCCCAGTGATCGAGCCATTCGCCGCTGCAGCGCGCGGCGGGTGCGACCGCCACGCGCGAGCGCAGGATGATGGCGCCATCGTCGCGCCTGACAGCCTCGACCGACGGCGCGGCGAACATGCGGGACTCGGCATCAGGTTCGGCGCTAGCCATGGTGCGCCTCCGTCTTGCCGGAGGCCGTATCGGAAGATGCGCCGCGCGCAGATGAGATGTTACCGGACACGACGCGCAAAGATGCGCGATCCGCTCCATTGCGCCGCCGCATTGCCGGCGCAATACGGTCAGCCGCAGCCGTCGAGGACGACATGGCTTCTCCCTCCCATCTGGTATTCGTTGCCGGTCAGCCTATCAGAATGGTTGCAGTTTGCAATTATTGTCGGTGTCACCAATTGCGGCGGCTTGTTCTCGCGATGCCGCCGGTTTAGGCATGGGCGTTCACAGCGGCGAGACAGCATGGCCAAGAGCGCAGGCGCCAGGGCGCAACGAGACGCGAGGCAGGATGCCGAGATCGGCCTCGGCGAGCTGACGAACCATCTCGGCTATTTCGTCCGCCGCCTCCAGCATTGGATCTTCCGCGACGTCAATGCGGCGCTCGCTGCCGTCGACCTCGACATCATCAGCTATTCGCTCCTGGAGACGATTGCGGCCAATCCCGGCACGACGCAGATCGCCATTGCCGGGGCTCTCGGCATCGAGCGCGCGCGCATGGTCGGCCTGCTCGACGATCTGCAGCAGGCCGGGCTGATCGTGCGCGAACGCTCGGAGCAGGACCGCAGGGCGCATGCGCTCGGCCTGACGCCGCGCGGCCGCCTGATCCTGAAGAAGGCCAATGCGCTGGTCGCCGCCCACGAGAAGCGCGTGGCACGCCGGCTCGGCGCCGACAATTATCGCCGCGCGCTGGCGGCGCTGTCGCAATTCGAGACGGATTAGGTTGCCGGCGGCGAGCTCACGCGAGTTCGTCCGGCTCAGCTCGCCGCTTCCAGCCGCTCTTCCGTCAGGAGCCGCATCGCGGCGTCGGCGTCCATCGGCTCGCCGAAGGCGTAGCCTTGCGCGTATTCGCAGCCGAGCTGATAGAGCTCGACGGCGTCGGAATCCGACTCCGCGCCTTCCGCCACCACGTCCATGCCGAGATCGTGCGCCAGCGCGATGATCGATTTCAGGATCACCGGCCGGGTGCCGCGCGCGGTGGTGCGCACGAACGACTGGTCGATCTTCAAGGTGTCGAACGGGAAGCGCTGCAGATAGGCCAGGGAGGAATGGCCGGTGCCGAAATCGTCGATCGACAGCCCGACGCCGAGCTCGCGGATGCGCGTCAGCATCTGGGCGGCGTGCTCGGGGTTTTCCATCACCAGCGATTCCGTCAGCTCGATCTTGAGCGTGCCGCGCGCCACCGAGGAGCGTGCCAGCACCGAGCGGATGTCGTGGATCAGATCGTGGCGCAGCAGCTGGCGCGAGGACACGTTGACGCTGGCGAAGATCGGCTCGCGCGAGCGCATCGCGCGCTGCCACACCGCGAGCTGCCGCGCGGTCTGGTCGAGCACGAAGGTGCCGAGATCGACGATCAGGCCGATCTCCTCGGCGATGGTGATGAACTCGATCGGCGACATGCGGCCGAGCTTCGGATGATCCCAGCGCGCCAAGGCCTCGAAGCCGGCGATCGAGCGATCCTCCAGCCGCACGATCGGCTGATACAGGATCGTGATCTCCTGGCGTTCGATCGAGCGGCGCAGCTCGCTCTCCAGGGTGAGGCGGTCGTTCTTGCGCGCGCGCATCGCCGGCTTGTAGACGTCGATGCGGTCGCCGCCGATGCGCTTGGAGTGATACATCGCAAGCTCGGCGTCCTTGATGATGTCCTCCGACAGCTGGACTTGCGGATCGGACAGCGCGAGCCCGATCGAGGCGGTCAGGAAGATCTCGCGCTCATTGAACGCGATCGGCGCGCGGACGGTCTTGCGGATGGTCTCGGCGAAGGCGGTGATGCGCGCCGGGTCCTGCTCGGACAGCAGGATCAGGCCGAACTGATCGCCGGCCAGCCGCGCCAGCGTGTCCTGGGGTTTCAGGATGCGCGACAGTCGGCGCGCCAGCGTAAGAAGGATGGAATCGCCGACCGCGATGCCGACGGAATCGTTGACCTGCTTGAAGCGGTCGAGATCGATCACCATCAAGGTCGGCCGCATGGTCGGCATCGACTTGGCGAAATTGGCGACGGCGGCGAGACGATCGATGAACAGCTTGCGGTTGGGCAGGCCGGTCAGGTTGTCGTGCACGGAATCGTGGAGCAGGCGCTCCTCGGCGTTCTTGAATTCGGTCACATCGGTGAGCGTGCCGACGACGCGCGAGACCTCGCCGTCGGAGCCGACGACCGGGCGCGCCTTCAGCGCGAACCACATGAAATGACCGTCGGGCGTGCGCAGCCGGAAGTCCTGCACCAGCCGGCCCCGGCGCTGGTCGAGCACGCTGTCGAGCGCGGCGCGGAAGCGGTCCTGGTCGAGCGGATGCAGCACCTCGAGCCATTTCGCGGCGGGACCTTCGAGCGTACCGCGCTTGAGGCCGAGCAGGGTCTCGGTCTCCGGGCTGGTGAACACCTTGTCGGCGGAGACGTCCCAGTCCCAGATCAGATCGCCGGAGCCGGTCAGCGCCAGCGCCCGGCGCTCGACGTCGGAGACGATGCCGGTGGTGGCGCCGCCGCCGGCGAAGGCGTGCTGCATCACGGTGAAGCCGATCAGCATGACGATCAGCACCAGGCCGCCGAGCAAAGCCGGACCGACGATGTCGTTGGTGACCTGGCCCGCGACCGTCATGCCGGCGGCGCCGACCCACACCGTGAGCAGGAACCAGGTCGGGATCAACAGCACCGCACGATCGAAGCCGTGGCTGGAGAGGTAGACGATCAGCGCGAAGCCGACGACCGCGATCAACAGCAGCGAGATGCGGGCGATGCCGGAGGCGACCGCGGGATCGAACAGCGCGACTGCGACCAGTGAACCTAAGAAGAACAGCCAGCCCAGCGTGATGTGCGAATAGCGGACGTGCCAGCGCGACAGATTGAGGTAGGCAAACAGGAACACCAGCAAGGTGGCGGCGAGGATCGCCTCGCCGGAGGCGCGCCACACCCGCTCGGCATTGTTCGACATGTCCAGGACCTTGCCCCAGAAGCCGAAATCGACGCCGATATAGACCAGCACCGCCCAGGCCAGCGCCGCGGCGGCCGGGAACATGATGCTGCCCTTGACCACGAACAGGATGGTCAGCACCAGCGCCAGAAGGCCGGAAATGCCGATCACGATGCCCTGGTACAGCGTGAACGAGTTGACCTTGTCCTTGTAGGATTCAGGCTCCCACAGATAGAGCTGCGGCAGTTTGTCGGTGCGCAGCTCGGCGACGAAGGTGACGACCGAGCCGGGATCGAGCGTGACGCGGAACACGTCGGCGGTCGGGCTCTCCTGGCGCTCCGGCAGGTCGCCGATCGACGGCGTGATGGTGGCGATGCGCGACAGACCGAGATCCGGCCACAGCACGCCCGAGCCGACCACGCGGTAATGCGGCGCCACGATCAGGCGGTCGAGCTGGTCGTCGGTGTTGTTGGCCAGCGCGAACACGATCCAGTTCTGGCCACCCTCGCGGGCGCGCACCTCGATGCGGCGGACGATGCCGTCGGTGCCGGGCGCGGTGGAGACCTGGATGCGGTCGTTCTCGCTGCGCTGATGGTCGAGAATGCCGGTCAGGTCGATGGCAGGCGCGTCGCTGCGTACGCTGACGGCGTCAACGGCCTGAGCGGGGGCAGCGGCACCACACATCACGAGGCCCAGCGCCAAGGACGCCAGGCACCTGATCAGACGCAATGTCAAATCTCCGCGTTCGACGCCAAATCAAAGCGAAACAGATCAAACTGAAAGCCGTGTTCGCAGAGTGAATTGGAGCCGTTACAGGCACGGTTCAGATGTGCGCGATCATTGGCACGAAAGCGAGGAAAATCAAAGAGTTTCCAAACACTCTCTGTTTAGGGGTCGTCTAGATTTCCAACACAATTTTGCCAATATGTTGGCTGGTCTCCATGCGTGCATGGGCGTTCGCCGCACCGTTGAGTGGAAAGGTCGAATCCATCAGCGGCTTGATGCGACCCTCACGCAGGAGCGGCATCACCTTGGCCTCGATCGCCGCCACCATCGCCGCCTTGTCGGCATTGCTGCGCGGACGCAGGGTCGAGCCGGTATGAGTGAGGCGCTTGATCATCAGCTTGACGAAATTGACGGTCGCCTTGGGGCTGCTCAGGAAGGCGATCTGGACGATGCGGCCGTCGATGGCCGCCGCGTCGTAATTGCGCTCGATATAGTCGCCGCCGACCATGTCGAGAATGACGTTGGCGCCCTTGCCGCCGGTCGCCTCCTTGACCACGGCGACGAAATCCTCGGTCTTGTAGTTGATGGCGCGGTCAGCGCCGAGCTTGACGCAGGCGTCCGCCTTGTCCTGCGTGCCGACGGTAACCAGCACCTTGGCGCCGAACGCCTTGGCGAGCTGGATGGCCATGGTGCCGATGCCGGAGGAGCCGCCATGGACCAGCAGGGTCTCGCCTTCCTTGAGGCCGCCACGTTCGAACACGTTGTGCCAGACCGTCATCAGGGTCTCCGGCAGGGCGCCGGCTTCGAGAATGGAGAGGGCAGGCGGCACGGCCATGGCCTGGGCATCCTGGGCGATGCAATATTGCGCGTAGCCGCCGCCGGCCACCAGCGACATCACGGTGTCGCCGAGCTTGTGCCTGACGGCGCCTTCGCCGAGGGCCACGACCTCGCCAGCGACCTCTAGCCCTGGCAGGTCGCTGGCACCGGGCGGCGGCGGGTAGCTGCCGGAGCGCTGGGCGACGTCGGGACGGTTAACGCCGGCGGCCTTCACCTTGATCAGGATCTCGCCGGGGCCGGGCTGCGGCACCGGCCGAGTCTCGGGCTGCAGCACCTCGGGTCCACCCGGCTTGCTGATGGCGACCACGGTCATTTGCGCGGGCAGCTGTTCCATGAGAAATCCTCCAGCAGGAGATGAAGCGGGTGCTGGGGCGTGCTTAAGCCAGCCGGGGCCTGGCTGGCAACCGGGAGAGGGTGCGATGGCAAATATGGACGAAGACCGGCCGCGCAGGGCCGTTTCGCATGAGATTGGGCAGGATCTCTCGATGCTGTCGGTCGAGGAGCTGACCGGCCGGGTGGCGCTGCTGCGCGCCGAGATCGAGCGGATCGAGCAGGCGGTGGCGAACAAGCGCGCCTCGCGCGACGCCGCGGCCAGCATTTTCAAGTCCTGACCAAGTGCTGCGCGTAACCAAGTGCGGCACGTAGAAACACGGTCGGCCAGTGGCCGACATGGCTAACGAAGTTTGAAAAGTTTTCGCCATTTACGGTTGATTAAGCTTTCGCGTTTACAACCAGACCTGTCCTCGTTTGGACACCGAGTGGCTCCTGTCCACTCTGTTTGACGCCTCCCTGTTATCAACTTCAAAGCCGCCGGAAACGGCGGCTCTTTTTTTGCGCGCTCCCCGGCTCCTCCTGAACGACGTCTTGGAACGATTAGTCCGACGTCCGTCTTGAGCGATGGTGCGGGGACTTTCACCGCCCATAGCGATCCAGAATCTGTGCGCCGCAGCAGGGAGAGTGATCGTCGTCCTGCTACCGCACAATATTGCCG
>JBARNF010000163.1:0-3126 GCA_049802835.1 Bradyrhizobium sp. | reverse complement strand
CGCGCTATCTCGGTGCCGGGCCTTCGGCCAAGAGCCGGCAACGGCTCAAGGCCAAGGTGCACGCCCTCACGGTCCCCAACGTGCTGCCGTGGCCGGTCGTCTGCGAACGGATCAACAATCTGTTGGCGGGCTGGCAGGCCTACTTCGGCTACGGCACGTTGGCCGGGACATATGGGGACGTCGACTGGTATGTCGCCAATCGCGTTCGACACTTCCTCAGACGCCGCCACAAGGTCCGTTCGCGCGGATCACGGCAGTTCTCGACAGAGCATGTCTACGGTTACCGCAACGTGCTCAAGCTCCGCCGGAAAAGTGGAGGCGCGCCGCATGCCTTCGTGTGAAGTCGTCTGGAGAGCCGGATGCGGGAAAGCCGCACGTCCGGTTCGATGAGCGGGGAGCGGAAACGGAGCGATGGCGCATGCCCCAAGTCACCGCGCCGCTCCTCGACTCTACCAAAGGCGTCTGGCGAGCTGCCTCCACGATCGAGATCGCGGTGGCGCCGTGCCCACCATGCCTGCCGCGTGCTCGCATCGACGATGGTGGGCACGTCGCGCTACGCGATGCTCGCGCGCCGCGATCGCGCCTTTGCCCACCCTACGAAGTCAGCCGCACCGCTTGATCGCGATGACCTCGCTGCCGCCGGCCTTGATGCGCGCGATCGCGTCGTGCGTGCGCTCGATCGCGGTCGCCATGTGAAACGCATTGGCGTGCACGATCGTATCCGCATCGCGCACGATCGCGACATGGCCCTTCCAGAAGATGAGGTCGCCGCGGCGGAGCTGTTGCCGCTCGCTGTCGTCGAGAACCCGTCCCAGCGCAGCTAATTGCATGTCGCTGTCACGCGGGCACTCGACGCCTGCGGCATTCAGCGAGACCTGCACCAGACCGGAGCAGTCGATGCCGAGGCTGCTCTTGCCGCCCCACAGATAGGGCGTGCCGACGAAGCGCTCGGCGACGGCGACGAAATCAGGTTCGATATGATCGAGCGAAGCGACATGCTGCTTCGGCAAGAACCAGCCGTCGTGCGTCACGACGAAGCTTGCGTCCTCGCGGGTCACCGCGATCGTCGATCCCATGACGAGCGTGTCGAGCGGCGGCAGCTTGATGGAGGGCCCGGGAAACGCGAAGGTCCGCAACACGCCGATCCTATGCGTCGGTGTCGCGGCCGGCGCTGCGAGTGCGGCTTCCGGCAGCCAGCCGACATAGTCGTCTGCTTCGAGCTGGCCCCAGGCCCAGCCCTCGCCGTTGCGGTCGTAGATCGCCACGCGCTCGCCCTTGAGCGCCTGCGTCATCAGCTCGGCGCTCGAAATCGGCTGCTGCCGCAGCGGCACGATCGGATCGACGACGACGAATGTCTCGCCCTCGACGAAGCGCTCCGCCGCCACCTGGCCTTGAAGATGCTTCGCCGCGATGTCGCCCCGCGCCGGCGTGATGCGCGGATCAGCCATAACGCTCGCTCAGCAGCTTGTAGAGCGCGCGTGCGGCCTGGCATTCGCCGCCTTCGGGACGGCCGGGCTTGGCCGACGGCGTCCAGGCGAAGATGTCGAGATGCAGCCAGCTCCTGGCGTGCTCGACGAAGCGCTGCAGGAACAGCGCGCAGGTGATCGAGCCGGCGAAGCCGCCTGATGGTGCGTTGTTGATGGTCGCGACCTTCGAATCGAGCCAGCTGTCATAGGGCGCCCATAGCGGCATCCGCCACAGCGGATCGTTCTCGGCGGCCGCGCAGCGCGCGACGTCGGCGGCCAGCGCTTCGTCCTGGGTGTAGAACGGCGGCAGGTCGGGACCGAGCGCCACGCGTGCAGCTCCGGTCAGCGTGCCCATGTCGATCAGGAGATCGGGCTTGTCCTCGTCGGCGAGCGCCAGCGCATCGGCCAGCACCAGCCGGCCCTCGGCATCGGTGTTGCCGATCTCGACCGTGAGGCCCTTGCGCGACGGGAACACATCGAGCGGCCTGAAGGCGTTGCCGGCGACCGCGTTCTCGACCGCCGGAATCAGCACGCGCAGCCGCAGCTTGAGCCTTGCATCCATCACCATCTGCGCCAGCGCCAGCACATTGGCGGCGCCGCCCATGTCCTTCTTCATCAGCAGCATGCTGCTCGAGGGCTTCAAGTCGAGCCCGCCGGTGTCGAAGCAGACGCCCTTGCCGACCAGCGTCACCTTGGGATGGGAAGCGTCGCCCCACACCAGCTCGATCAGGCGCGGCGCCCGGGTCGAGGCGCGGCCGACCGCGTGGATGAGCGGAAAATTCTGCTGCAGAAGATCATCGCCGACGATGCTCGTGAAATCAGCACCGAAACGATCGGCGACCTGCTTCGCGGCAGCTTCCAACTCCGCCGGGCCCATGTCGTTCGAAGGCGTGTTGACGAGATCGCGCGCCAGCGTCGCCGCCTCGGCCAGCCGGTCGAGTTCTGCGGCATCGACGCCATCGGGCGGAACGAGGCGGACCTCCGGCGTCTCGGTCTTGCGGTAGCGGCCGAAGCGGTAGCTGCCGAGCGCGAAGGCGAGCGCTGCAAGGCGAGGGTCATGCGGCGCGTTGGCGAAGCAGTAGGTGCCCGGCGGCAGCAGGCCGGGGAGAGTGCCGGGCCGGAACAAATCGCGGTGCTTGGTGTCGTCGTCTTCGATGCCGAACAGCACCTGCGCGATGCGGCCGTCCGCACCGGGAAGGATCAGGCAGCTGCCGGGCTTCGCCGTGTAGGCGTTGGCCTCGGCGAAGGTGCGCGCCTCCGCGGGCAGGCCGTCGCGAATCCCCGGCCAGCTCGCTTTGGTCGCGAAGGTGATCGGGATGGCGGACGATGTGGAGGCAGTCTCGAAGATCGACGGCATGCCTAATGATTCCTTAAGTGGCGCGCTCGGCAACCAGACTTCGCAGAGTTTGGTGGCCGCTGCAATCGCGCCGGCCGCACCGCCGCGACGGCGACGCAGAGCTGCCATCCGCGCCCCCATCACGCCATTAACCGGCTGTTAGCGTTAACAGTTTATTGCTGGCGCGTTCAATTCGCTCGTTCCAAAGCCCAAGTGACATGCGTCAGCAGCCTCCCATCACCCGGCTCCTCGCCTCAGCCGCGCTCGCCGCTCTCATCGCTGCCGGCCTCGGCGGTTGCCAGACCGTGTCCGACGTCACGGGGG
>JBARNF010000162.1:0-4249 GCA_049802835.1 Bradyrhizobium sp. | reverse complement strand
GCGCGCAGGCATGATCTAGAACTCGATGCCTTCCTGCGCCTTCACGCCGGCCGCGAAGTGATGCTTGACCAGATTCATCTCGGTCACGAGGTCGGCGGCCTCGATCAGTTCGGGCTTGGCGTTGCGCCCGGTGACGACGACGTGCAGATCGGGACGTCGCGCCGACAGACCTGCGACCACGTCGGCGATCGGCAGGTGATCGTAGCGCAGCGCGATGTTGAGCTCGTCGAGGATCACCAGCCGGATCGAGGGATCGGCCATCAACTCCAGGGCCTTGGTCCAGGCCTTCTCGGCGGCGGCGACATCGCGCGCGCGATCCTGGGTTTCCCAGGTGAAGCCTTCGCCGAGCGTGTACCACGACACCTGGTCGCCGAAGGCTGCGATCGCCTTGCGCTCGCCGGTCTCCCAGGCGCCTTTGCCGAACTGCACGACGCCGATGCGAAAGCCGCGTCCGAGGGCGCGCAGCATCAGGCCCCAGGCCGCCGTCGACTTGCCCTTGCCCTTGCCGGTGTGGACGATCAGCAGGCCCTTCTCGACGGTCTTCGACGCCACTTCGGCATCTTGCACGGCCTTGCGGTTCTCCATCTTGGCCTTGTGGCGCATATCGTCGGCGTTCTCGGTCATCGGCATGTCCTCATCTCGTCGTCATTTCAAGGTCAACGGCAGGCCCGCGGCCGTCAGGATCACGCGGTCTGCCAGAGCTGCGACATCCTGGTTCAGCCGGCCCTGGGCATCGCGGAACGCGCGCGCGAGCGCGTTCTCGGGCACGATGCCGAGACCAACCTCGTTGGATACGGCGACGATGGGACCGCGAGCCATCGCGAGCGCCTCGATCAGCTCGGCACATCGTGCCGGAACGTTCATATCGGCGAGCATCACATTGCTGAGCCAGAGCGTCAGGCAATCGATCAGCATCGGCACGCTCGAATTTGCCTGTGCACGGACCAGGCCTGCGAGATCATGGGTGGTCTCCAACGTCTGCCATCCCTCGGCGCGGCGTCCCTTGTGCTGCGCGATTCGGTCCTTCATTTCGTCGTCGAACGCCTGCGCAGTCGCAACATAGATCCAAGGCGCGGGAAGGGCGGTGACGAGGGCCTCGGCGTGGCGGCTCTTGCCCGAGCGCGCGCCGCCGAGCACCAGGGTCAGGCGCGGGAGGGCAGGATGCGGGAGGGCGGGGGGCATGGCTCCGGGACGGCTCCAGGATTCCGATTGACGGGCTTCGGCTCGATCCGTATCTAACAGATGACGGTTCTCCGAAAGGAGAGATTTAGGGAACACGGTGCGGGATCTCACCCAAGGCCGTGGCTGCCCCCGCAACTGTAATCGGCGAGTGTGAGGCCAAAAAGCCACTGGGAAACCGGGAAGGCGGTCTCACGCGGCGACCCGAGAGCCAGGAGACCTGCCGTCGACATTGCTGTTGGCCGACCCGTCGCGCGGGGAGTCGCGATGCTGGTTTTAGTCCCGCCGGGATGGGCGGGATGCCGTCGGGTGCAGCGCATTTTACGGAACCCTCCGGGGTTCCGGAAGCGACGGAGACGGCCATGCAGTGCAATCCTGCTCGGATGATCAAAGCCCGTGTGATCAAAGCTCTTGCGATCAGAGCCCTTGTGATCAAAGCGCTTGGCGTGATCGCCTGATTGATGTCGGTATCAGCGAAGAGCGAGACGACGTTGTTCGTCTGCATCACCTGTCGCGCCCAGGCGGGCGAAAACGCCTCGGACGAGCCGCGTGCCGGAGCCCGGCTGCTCGCGGCCATCGAAGCGGCGCCATCCGAGCACCGATCGGCCCTCGCGGTCGTTCCGGTCGAATGCCTGTCGAACTGCAATCGCGCCTGCACGGTTGCGGTGACTGCGCCCGGCAAATGGACCTATGTGCTCGGCGCGCTCGATCCGGACGTGCATGCCGAGGACGTGCTGGCCTTCGCGCGGCTGCACCAGCAGCACGAGGCGGGCCTGCCCGCATGGCGGGAACGTCCCGAATACATCAGAAAGAACACCGTCGCGCGCGTGCCGGCAACGCCCGCTCCAAGTCGGACACAAGAGGCACCGCTCCCATGACGAAGTCGTTCGCCAAGACGCCTTGCACCATCGTGACCGGCTTCCTCGGGGCCGGCAAGACCACGCTCGTGCGCAACCTGATCGAGACCGCGAACGGACGGCGGCTCGCGATCATCGTCAACGAGTTCGGCGATGTCGGCATCGACGGCGACATCCTCAAAGGCTGCGGCGTGCCGGATTGCCCGGAGGATCGCATCGTCGAACTCTCGAACGGCTGCCTGTGCTGTACGGTCGCCGATGATTTCGTGCCGGCGCTTCGCAGCCTTCTCGATCAGAAGGAGCCGCCCGAGCACATCGTGATCGAGACGTCCGGGCTGGCGCTGCCCAAGCCGCTGGTGCAGGCCTTCAACTGGCCCGAGATTGCGACGCGCGTCACGGTCGACGGCGTCGTGGCGGTCGTCGACGGCCCCGCCGTGATGGCGGGGCGATTTGCCGATGATCCCGCGGCGCTTGCCGCCCAGCGCGCCGCGGACGATTCGCTCGATCACGACAATCCGCTCGAGGAGGTCTACGAGGATCAGCTGCTCTGCGCCGACCTCGTGGTGATGAACAAGAGCGACCTGATGAGCGATGATGAGCGCAAGCATGTCGCGTCGGAGATCACGGCGAAGGTGCAGCGCGCCGTCAAGGTGATCGCGACCGAGCACGGCCGGCTGTCGGCCTCGGTGCTGCTCGGGCTGGGCGCCGCGGCGGAAGACGATCTCGCGGCGCGTCCGTCGCATCACGACAACGAGGTCGAGCACGATCACGACGATTTCGAGAGCTTCGTGCTCGACGTGCCGGCGCAGGCCTCGCCGGATGCGCTGGTCGATCGCATCGCGGCGGCCGTCGATGCCCATGACGTGCTCCGGGTGAAGGGTTTCGTGGAGGTCGCGGGCAAGCCGCTGCGTCTGCTGGTGCAGGCCGTCGGCAGCCGCATCCAGCATCAGTTCGAGCGGCCGTGGCGCGCCGGTGAAGCGCGGCAGGGGCGCCTGGTGGTCATCGGTGAGCGCGGCCTCGATGCCGCTGCGATCAAGAGCCTGATCGCGGGCTAGGCGAGGCCGATGCATCTCCTGGCGACATCCGGCGCTGATATCGACGACCTCGAACAGGCCGTGGATCTCGCGCAGTCGCCTGCCGAGGTCGTCGTGCTGTCGTTCTCCGACAGCGACCTGTCGGCCCTGGCCGAGGCCTGGACGGCATCGTCAGCCGAGTTGCCGAGCCTGCGGCTTGCGAGCCTGAAGCGGCTGAAGCACCCGATGTCGGTCGATCTCTATATCGACCGCGTCGTGCTCGGCGCGCGCGCCGTCGTCGTGCGCTGTCTCGGCGGGCTCGACTACTGGCGCTACGGGCTGGAGCGCCTCGCTGCCGTCTGCCGGAGCCGCGGCATCCTGTTCGCGGCGCTGCCGGGCGATGATCGCGCCGACGAACGCCTCGATGCGTTGTCGACATTGCCGCTGGAGACGACGACGCGGCTGTACGGCTATCTGCACGAGGGCGGCGTCGGCAATGCGCGCGAGGCAGTGCGCTATCTCGCTGCGCTGCTCGGTCGTGAAACGCGTTTTGCCGAGCCGGTCGCGATCGGCTCGATCGTCGGCTTCGTGCCGGATCGCGGTGCCGTCGTCATCGACGATCTCTGCCGATCGGACGACGGGCGGCCGACTGCGTTGGTCGTGTTCTACCGCGCCAGCCTGCTGGCGGCCGACACCGCAGGGATCGCTGAGCTCATGGCTGCGGTCGAGCGTGAAGGGCTTGCGGCGGTTGCCGTTGCGGTGACCAGCCTGAAGGATCCCAGCATTGCCGAGCCGCTGGCGCAGTTGATCAGGCAACGGCGTATCTCGATCATCCTGAACGCCACGGCGTTCTCCGCGTTGCGCGATGACGGCACCAGCGTGCTCGACGTCGCCGACGTGCCGGTGCTGCAGATCGTGCAGGCGCAGAGCACGCAAGAGGTTTGGGCCTCGTCGTCTCGCGGCTTGTCGCCGACGGATCTCGCCATGAACGTCGTGCTGCCCGAGCTCGATGGTCGTCTGCTGGCGCGGCCGATCGCCTTCAAGGGTGAGACGGCGGCAGATGAACGCCTGCAGTTCGGCGCCGTACGGTATGTGCCGCAGGCTGATCGCATCGCCTATGTCGCGCAGCTTGCGGCGCGCTGGGGCCGCCTGCGGGCGCTGCCGGCCGCGGAGCGGCGCATCGCGCTGATGCTGTCTGAC
>JBARNF010000161.1:0-3045 GCA_049802835.1 Bradyrhizobium sp. | reverse complement strand
CATCGCCGGGTGTTTGCAGGCGCATTCATCAAGGGCGGACGCTTTCCGCATCGGGTCGCCCTCGACCTCGGCGGCCAGATCTTCAAGCGCACGGGCGCTGGCCGTGTTCCGATCGCGAGACAGCGAACGGGTCTGTTCATCCCGACCGAGATGATCTCGGGCGCGACCAAGGACACCTTCCTGCGGTCGGTCGCGACCATCCTGCCGGCCAGGCTGCAGCATGAGATCGCTGCCATCCTCGACGGCCATGCATAGTTGGCACCTTCCGCGAAATTGTGAGGAGCGCTGCTTGCTCATGTCCGCCTTACATCGATAGCGACAAAATTTAGTGTTGCAGCAACACTTCGCGATGGACCAGCAGCGAACTTCGCAGCAATCGCTACTGTCAAAATTCCAGATCGGCCCACACGCCGGCGTGATCCGACGGCCAAAGCGAGGGATCGGCTGGATCGGGCGCATCGAAGCAAACGCCACTCGACACGGTTTTGATTGAGCCGGCGGTCCAAATATAGTCGATACAGCGATCCATTCGCGGCCAGTAGGGGTGCGATATCGCGCCGTCTTGTCCGGCAAGCGGTGTGAAGGCGGTCGGCGCTGTCTGCGACGGGTGGAACAGGCTCGCCATGAGTGCGGCCGAGGGCATGTCAAGCGTCGCATTGAAGTCCCCGCATACGATGCGGTCGGGCACATCATTTCGCGTACCAATCCACTCCAGAAGCTGTTGGACCTGATACAATCGCAAGGAGTCATTGCCACGCGACATGTAGAGATGGGTCACGTAGACATCCAATGGCCTTCCTTCGACGAGGAGGCGAGCGACTTGAGCGACGGCCTCTCGGGCCTGGAGGTCAAGGTTGCAGGTTTCGACGACCGGAAAGCGGCTCAGGAGCGCCTCACCTTCGATGGCAGCCAATCCGTTTGCGCGGGTCTGCTGGACCAAGCTGTAGTCAATTCCCCGCGCTGCTCCGATGTCCTTCTGTAGTTGTCGAGCAGTCTGTCGGGGGATGCAAACCTCATTGAGTGCAATAACATCAGGCTGAAGCGCTTTCATACCGTTGACGATCAGAGATCGACGTTCATCCCAGCGCTTGTGATCCTGCTCAAGAGTGAGGGTTACGATTCGAAAACGCACTGAGATCTCCGACGGAAGGGCCAAGTCGCCACGGCGATCAACGTTATCGCGGGACTGCTTGTGGCACACCAGAAATGTTGCGAGCTACCGCTCAGCTCGAAGAGCCAACGACTTCCGCCGCGGGTCCTTCCCCACCCCCCGGCCGCGCACGGCCCAAGCGCGCCCCGGAATTTCGCCAGCCGCAAAAGTTGGATTCTGGGTTGACACGGTTGACAGGTTGACACGCATGGATGGTCTCCTCGCTCTTGATGCCGGGCTGTGGCTGTCCGTCTCGGAGATCGCGCGGCAGAAGGGGAAGTCGCGGCAGGCGATTGCGAAGCGCGTTGACGCGCTGGTCGGGGAGGGCAGGCTCGAAACGCGGCCGGGGCCGAACGGCACCAAGCTCGTGAACCTCGCGCAGTTCGATCGGGCCGTTGGCGAGGTCGGCGACGCGGTCAAGGAAGGCGCCGCCGAGACGCGCGCGGAAAGCGAGGCCTGGGAGATGCCGGCTTCGCCGGTGCTGCGTGATCACCAGGCGCGGGCGGCGCAATATGCGGCCGATCTGAAATTCCTCGACCTTGAGGAACGTCTTGGCCGGCTGGTGCCGGTCGCCGAGGTGAGGGAAGCCGGCATGCAGGCCGCGGAAGCCATCATCCGGATCGTCGATCGCCTGCCGACATCCGCCGAGACCGTGGCCGCCGCTGTCGTCAGGGACGGCGTGCAGGGTGCGCGTGCCGCGCTCAAGGACGTCGCGCGGGACATTCGGGCGGCGATCGCCGAGGCCATGGGCGCGATCGAGGCGACCGCGCAACCATCAATGATCGAGCCGGGAGAGGCGGGTGAGCCGGCATAGCCAGGCCGGACCATGTTGCACTTCAAGAACTCCGGCGTCGCACTGTTCATAGCCGAGATCAGATCCCTGGTCGCGCCGCCGCGAAAAGTCCTGCCGGCCGAATGGGCCGCGCAAAACCTGATCGTGCCCGACGGGCCGCGCGCCAACGAGAAATGGGACCCGGCGCTGACGCCTTACGTGGTCGAGCCGCTGAACAACAGCGGACCGGACTCAGCCGTCAACAAGGAGGTGATCCGCAAGAGCGCGCAAACCGGCTTCACGGTGATGGCGATCGCGATCGTCGGATCCTCGATCGATACCGATCCGTCAGGCGGCATCCTGCTGGTGCAGCCGACCGACGGCGCGCTGGCCGACTTCATCGCCGACAAGCTGAATCCGGCGATCGAGCAGTCGCTGGCGCTGAAAGCCAAGGTCAAGCCGCAGGTGTCGCGGTCGGGCGAGGGCTCGACCACGTACCTCAAGCGCTATCCGGGCGGCTCGATGGCGCTCGCGATTGCCAACTCGACCGCCGATCTGCGCTCGAAGACCAAGCGCAAGATCATCAAGGACGAGGCCAGCGAATATCCCGCCGATCTCGACGGCCAGGGCTCGCCGCACACCATGATCGAGGCGCGCTACGAGTCGTTTCTGGCGACGGGTGACTGGAAAGAGGTCAATATCTCGACGCCGACGGTCAAGGGCGCCTGCTACATCGACGAGCAGTTCAACGCCGGCGATCAGCGCTATTGGCACGTCACCTGCCGGCATTGTGGCGGCCAGTTTCCGTTTCGGTTCGGGCCGCAATTCCGCTTCAACGAGGCCTATCCCTATCAGGCTCACTATGTGGCGCCGTGCTGCGGGGTGGTTATCGAGGCACACGAGAAGAACGAGCTGGTGCGATCAGGTGCGTGGGTCGCGACCGCGCCGGGGCCAGGACGGTTTCCGTCGTATCATATCGACGCGATGTCCTCGCCGTTCGTGCCCTGGGACAAGATCGCCGAGCGCTGGCTCAACGCGCAGGGCGACCCGGCGAAGCTCAAGGCCTTCTACAATCTCACGCTCGGCGAGGCCTTCGAGATCAAGGGCGATGCGCCTGACCATG
>JBARNF010000160.1:0-2386 GCA_049802835.1 Bradyrhizobium sp. | reverse complement strand
GTTGCGGCCGTGCTGCCTCTGCCTCACCTCTCCCCGCTTGCGGGGAGAGGTCGGATTGCATCGCAAGATGCAATCCGGGTGAGGGGGTACAGGTCTCACCACGAACACTCCCCGGGCGTCTGCCCCTCACCCCAACCCTCTCAGCGCGAGCGAAGCTCGTCGCGGCCCCGTGAAGAACGGGGAGAGGGAGCCAACGGCCCGCGGCCGCCTAACTAACCGAGCACCGTCTTGCCGTTCTTGATGACAGTGACGTTGCGCGACTTCACCCGCGCCTCGAACGAGACCACGTCGCCGTCCTTCCACAGATCGACCGTCACGGTCTCGCCGGGAAACACCGGCGAGGAGAACCGCGCCGCGTGCTGCTGGAACGCTGACGCGTCGTAGTCCGCGTAGGTCTGCAGCACGGCGCGACAGGTGAGGCCGTAGGTGCACATGCCGTGCAGGATCGGGCGCGGAAAACCTGCGCGGCGCGCGAACTCGGGATCGGAGTGCAACGGGTTGCGGTCGCCGCACAGGCGGTAGATCAGCGCCTGGTCGGGCCGCGTCGATAGGTCGACGCTGCGGTCCGGGGCGCGTGACGGCACCGGATGCGGCTCGGGGATGCCGCTGGACGGGCCGCCGAAACCACCATCGCCGCGGGCGAAGCGCGAGGCTACCAGGGTCGCGAGCGGCGCGCCGCTCTCGTCGCGCAGGATGGTCTGGTGGCGGATGACGGCGCCCTTGTCCCTGCCCTTGTCGGACACCGCCAGCACGGAGGAGTCCGCGGTGATCTTCGCAGCCACAGCCAGCGGCTGATGAAAGGTGATGTCGCGCTCGCCGTCGACGACCAGCACGCGGTTAAGCTTCATGTCGCCGGGGCCTGAGCCCCACGCCGCGACGGAGGCGAAGGTCGGCACCACCCTCAGCGGCCGCGGCTCGGCGGTGGCCTCGTTGACGAAGGCAAGCTCCTTTTCATCCATGGGATCGCCGCCCATGCCGATGCCATAGGCGTACAGCATCACCTCGCGATCGCCATAGGCGTATGGCTGCCCGATCGCCTTCATCGCCATCAGCTCATCGTAGTTGATCGGCATGTCGTGGTGTCCTCCCGGAGAACTCTTTTTTTGTAGGGTGGGCAAAAGCGCAGCGTGCCCACCACCTTCGACGTCCACCGGCATCGTTGCTTCCAACTACACCGGCGTGAAGACCGGCAGCGGGGCGCCGTCGGTCGGCTTGAAGACGACTTTCACCTTCTGGCCGATCTTCAACGCATCGAAATCACAGTCGACGAAATTGGTCTGCAGCGACGGCCCCTCCTTCAAGGTGACGTAGCCGATCGCGTATGGCCCGGTCGGCGACTTTCGCATGATCGAGAACGTGTAGATCTCGCCCTCGCCCGCGCTCTGCTCCCACACGGTCTGGTCGGAGAAGCAGAACGGGCAGATCGAGCGCGGGAAGTAGTGCGCCTCGCCGCACGCCGTGCAGCGCTTGATCAGGAACCTGCCCGCGGCGGCCGCCTCCCAGAACGTCTTGGTCTCGGGATTGGTGGCGGGGGCCGGATATTTTTTCGTCTCGGACATCACACGCGCTCCAGAATGCAGGTCGAGGCGGCGTGGCGCACGCCGAGCAGTCCGCCCGTGCCATGGGCGATGGCGAGATCGCAGTTTGGCACCTGCACCTTGGGATGGGCTTCGCCGCGCAGCTGCCTGACAGCCTCGATCACCTTGGTCATGCCGCCGCGGTTGACCGGATGGTTGCTGCAGAGCCCACCGCCATCGGTGTTGAACGGCAGCTTGCCGACGCCCGAGATGAGATTGCCGTCGGCAACGAACTTGCCGCCCTCGCCCTTCCTGCAGAAGCCGAGGTCCTCGAGCTGCATCAAAACCGTGATGGTGAAGCTGTCATAGATCGAGGCGTATTTGATGTCCTTCGGCGTCACGCCCGCCTCCTCAAAGGCGCGCGGGCCGGACCACACGCCGGCCGAATAAGTGAGGTCGAGATCCTTGCCGCCGCGCGGTCCCTTCATGGCCTCGCCATGGCCGATCAGCCGCACCAGCGGCTTCTTCAGGCTCTTGGCAATCTCCGGCGTGGTCACGATCAGCGCGCCGCCGCCATCGGTGACGACGCAGCAGTCCATGCGATGCAAGGGATCGGAGATCATCGGCGAATTGATGACGTCCTCGACCGTCACGACCTCCTTCAACATCGCATGCGGATTGTATTGCGCGTGATGCGAGGCGGCGACCTTGATCCAGGCGAGCTGCTCCGACGTGGTGCCGTAGTCGTGCATGTGGCGCATGGCGCACATGCCATAGGCGTTGTGGGTAGTCGCACCATAGGCCGTCTCGAAATCGGCTTCGGCGCCGGCGGCGCGCGGCGGCATCGGCCCGGTGCGCGGCTTGCCGGC
>JBARNF010000159.1:0-1663 GCA_049802835.1 Bradyrhizobium sp. | reverse complement strand
AGAGAGAGGTAGCCACCAAGGGCCTGAGCTTGTCGCACGTTCCCGTTGACATACCCAATGGTTATTTCGTCGCGAACTGAGCTTCGCAAATTCGTCTCCCGCCTATGCCTTGAGTAGGCTTGAGCAGGTTCGGACGTACAAACCTGCCAACTGCTTCATGTCGAACTTGGCCGCGACAACATGGGCCGCATTGCTCATCGCGCGATAGCTGTCGCCCCCCTCGACGAACTTTACGACAGCTCGGAGGAGCTGGTTCAGATCGGGCTCATCTCCACGGAATTCAATCAAGTCACCGGGCCCGCCGGCGCTCTGAACCTCGAAAAGCTGTGGGATCTCACCGATTCTTGAGGCGATGACTGGAAGGCCCGCCTGGAAGCACTCGAGAAGAAAGAGGGGAAATGTCTCTCCCTTGAAATAGCTCGGGAAGATCGCGGCGTCGAAACAGCGGAAATATCGAACGGGATTGTCCACGTGCCCCATGAAAGTGACGCGCCTTTCTTCCGCGAACTCCTCTCGTAGAGAAGCCAAGTCCGGTCCGTCTCCGATCAATACCAGATGCAACGGGCGCTTGACCGTCTTGGAAGCCTCCCGAATAGCAAGCGCGGCGTTACGCCACCCCTTTTCCTTGATCGCTCGTGAGCACTGAACAAAAATGAACGCAGCAGGATCGATACTGTGCGCCGCAACAAATGCGTCGCGTTCTTCGAACGGACCCGCGAACTCCGGCACGGCATTGAAACTCTTCTCGAAAGAACGCCGATCGAGGCCGTGGTCGGTCAGGATCTTCACATTCTTTTCCGCCAAGTACAGCCACCGTGAGACGAGGGTCGAGAGGTAGTTTGAGAACGGCCCCTTCAGCAGGTCAGCGACGGTCTCGTAGCCGCCATGCAGCGACGCGATGTAGGGCCGATTTATCTTCACGTCCCGGCAGAACAACTGATATTCGACACTGACGTTGTGGGAGTTAAATATCTCGATGCCGTGCTCGTTCAGGAAGTCATCAAACCTGTTCTGCACATCCTCCCAATAGACGACGCTGATGTCGGGCCGCAAGCGCGCGCGAAGGTTCGATCGGCCGTGGGCCTTTTCCATCACGAGATAGGTGACGTGGTGATTCAGCTCGCGCAACGTGTTTGCAAGCGCCAGCGGCAGCAACTCTCCGCCGCCGGTCTCGAAGCTATGGGCAGCGATGCAGATTCGAAGCGGCCGGGAGGCCGATGCAGGCGCCGGCTTGGCCTCGAAGCGCTTGAGCAGCTCGGAGTCGCCTTTGCCCGGAAAGTGCACGGCTAACGCCTTCACGTGGGCGGTCACCGCCTCCTCACCGACCTGATAGATGTCTCGGAGATCATCGATAATCATCTGGTGTTCAGCCAGATGCCGGTCCGTGAAGAACGCGCTTCGTGACGCGCTGTTCTGGCTGACACGGAAGTAAGACCGGGCGTCACGACAATATCCCAGCTTACCGCCGCGGAGGAGCAATGCATAAAAATACCAGTCACCCGCGAACTTGTACTGAAACAACCGCTCCTTTTGCTCGTCCGTCAGCACCGGCTTGCGGAAGACGAGACCCGATGCGTTGGGGATGACATTCTTGACGGTGAAATCATACTGAAACGCGTCGTGAGCCGTCACGACAGCACTTCGATTCCAATCGAAATATTTG
>JBARNF010000158.1:0-3774 GCA_049802835.1 Bradyrhizobium sp. | reverse complement strand
CGTAGCGCCCGGTTGCGTGCACAGTGGTAACCGTGACTCGCGGTTTTGGGCCTGGAAAAGGCAGCGCCGTGACCTACATGAGAGACGTGGGCGGAACTTTGGATATGATGCGTCAAACGACCGGCGGATCTCGGGCTTTTTATCCAGACCAATAACGGTCGATCAACGAACATCATGACGCACGGAGCAAGGTCAAGCGCTCGCGGCAGGCCAAATGTCGCGATGCGATCTCGTAATCAGTCGTCGCAGAGGGATCTCGCAGTAGGGCGCGTAATTGACGTTACGCGGGAAGAGGGGAGGACGGGATGGTGTTGAAAGCGTTCGTCGGCACGATCGCGTGTGCCGTGTTGTTCGCGGGCGGCGAAGCAATGGCTGGCGCATATCAGCCGGGAGACTTTCTCAGGCTCGACCTGTCCAAGGCGGTGTTGTCGCCCGAGCCGCTTGGTCCCGAGGCGCATTTCGAGCCGGTTCCGATTGAAGCCAGGACTGATCGGCCCGTGGTCGCCGCGCGGCCGGCCCCCCGGTCCGACGTCAGCTCCGATGTCCCGCGTGTGGTCGCCACACGACGTATTCATGCCGTCAAGACGGCCGAGCGGCCGCGCGGAGCCGCACGCACCAGGCTCACGCATCGGCACGGCAATCCATTGGATGCGCAGGCGATGGATACGCGCGTCCAGACCTGGCCTTGCCGGCCCGGCAGCGGCGGAATCTGCGGCTGGCGCTGAGAGCGGCTATCGGCCGTGAAGCTCGGGTGTCCGGGAGCCGATGTCCCGACATGTTGATTGATGTCGCGCGTCGGTCGGCTTGAACTGACGAAGAGATCGCAGGCAAGCTTCAGCCCCTATCATCAATCGTGACGTGCCGTCCCCTTGAAGGGGGCCGCGTTACGATCGGCGCAGCTTCATCAGGAGAGTCCATGAACGCCATAGAAACGCAGGGCATTCTTCTGCCGAAGTTCGGGCTCGGCACGTTTCGCATGCAGGGCACCGTGTGCCGCGAGGCGGTCGAGAGCGCACTGGCAATCGGCTATCGCCATGTCGACACGGCCGAGATGTACGCCAACGAGGATGCGGTCGGCGCTGCGCTCGCCGCCGCCTCCGTGGCGCGCGACGATTTGCATGTGACGACAAAGGTCTGGCCGGAAAATCTCGCGCCCGACGCGATCCGCCGCGCGTTCGACACGAGCTTGAGGAAGCTCAGGCTGGACTTCGTCGACCTCTATTTGATCCATTGGCCGGCAAAGGGAATGAACCTGCCGGCGGCGCTCGAAACGCTCATGAAGCTGAAGGACGAGGGCCGCACGCGCGCGATCGGCGTCGCCAACTTCACCGTCGCCCTCCTGAAGCAGGCCGTGGAAGAGATCAAGGCGCCCATCGCCTGCAATCAGGTCGAGTATCACGTCATGCTCGATCAATCGAAGCTGATGGCCTACATGGCGAGCCGGTCGATCCCGCTGGTCGCCTATTGTCCGCTGGCGCAGGGACGCGCTGCCGCTGACGAGACACTGATGGCGATCGGCAGCAAGCACGGCGCGAGCGCCGCCCAGGTCGCGCTGAAATGGCTGCTGGATCAGGATGGCGTGGCGGCGATCCCCAAGGCCGGACGCCACGAAAGCCAGCGGGCCAATTGGGATGCGTTGAAAGTTCAGCTGGATGATGAGGATCGCGCGACCATCGCCGCCCTTCCAAAAGACAAACGCTTCGTCAATCCGGGCTTTGCGCCGGACTGGGATCGCTGACGACCTTTCGAGGCACCGCCCGCACTGACCGAAAAAAATGGCCCCTTGCGGGGCCATTTCCGTGTCGACGGTCGATCAATCGCGGTGCCTGATGATCACCGTGCGGTCGTGGTGACGGTGATACGGCCTGACCTCACGGTGCATCCGGTACTCGGCGCGGGAGCGATCGAAGCCGTGATGCTCGCGCTCCCAGCCGTGATGATAGTGATGGCCGCCGCGCTTGATGACCACGGTCTCGGCGTTGGCGATCGACGGGACCGCGAGCGCAACGGCGGCCAGTGAAACGAGTGCAAGAGCGATCTTCTTCATGTTGTCCTCCAGATTGAACGTGCGGGATCAACTTGAAGTGTGAAAGAACGTTCCGCAGGAACTTCTGCGAAGTTGCTGAATGCACGTTCAGATTTGGTGTTCATGCCGTGCGTGAACGCCATTAGCCCGCGAGATTGCGGCGTCAGTCGCACTTCCTGAGGGCCGGTGTCGGCTTGCCGTTGGCGACGAAGCGGGCCTCGCGAATGGTGTAGCTGCCGTCCTCGCCGCGATTGAACACCGAGCGGATGCCGCCATCCGTCGTCTTGATGATCCCGTTCTCGCGCGTCTGGTGCGCCCTCGGCAGCACGATCGAGAGCACCAGCGTCTGGTCGGGCTCGACGCGCGCGTTGGCGACCTCGTTGACATCGGACGGATCGTGGTCGCGGCGATAGATCAGGTTGCCGTCCGGCGTGACCTCGTAGGAGATGATGGCGCCGCGGCCTCTGACCGGCGGCGCGTCGCAATCGGCGGCCCAGGTTCCGACCAGTCCCAGGCACGCGCGACGTCGGCGGCGTCGTCCGCCGAGGCGGCCGGCGCGAATGATGATGCGAGCAGGATGGTCGCGAGCAGGCGATGGGGGATCGAGGTCATGCGGTCTCGCTGGTAGGACTGCCGGGCCATCTTAATGCACTGCGTCAATGGCGCAACGCCAGACCCCGCGCTGTCAACGTCGGCGCGAGCATTCGATCTTTCCAGCCGCGGCCTTGCCGGATCGGCGGACAGAGCGCATGCTGTCGACAACTACAAATAAGCATTGGGGAGGCTGATCATGTCCGCGCTGTCGCGCCGCAATTTCCTGTTGTCTTCCGGAGCGGCCGCCATGGCCGCGCTTTCAGGCTCCGCTCGTGCCGCGATGGGGCCGGCCGACAAGTTCGATCTGGTGATCAAGGGAGGCGACGTCATCGATCCCAGCCAGTCGCTGCGCGGCAGGCGCGACATCGGCATCCGCTGGGGCGTGGTCGAGGCCATCGAGCCCGAAATTCCCGTCGAGCGGACGCTGCGGTCGATCGACGCCGCGGGCCGGCTGGTGATGGCGGGTCTCATCGACCTCCACAGTCATGTCTATCCCTATGGTTCGGCGATCGGGATCCCGCCGGACGAACTGGTGCAATTCCAGGGCACGACGACGGTCGTCTCCGCCGGCGATGCGGGCGTCAACAATCTGGCGGCGCTGCGCCGCTTCATCGCCGCCCAGTCGCGCGCGCGCATCTATGCCTTCGTCCATATCGCCAACAATGGCCTGTCGGCGTTTCCGGTGGCCGAGCTCTACAATATCGACAACGCCCAGGTGGAGGCCTGCGCCATGGCGCTGGCGGAGAACCCGGACTTCCTGCTGGGGGTCAAGGTGCGGATGTCGGAGAACGTGATCTTCAAGCACGGGCTCGAGCCGTTGAAGCGCGGCATCAAGGCGTGCGAACTGTGCGGCTGGCCGGCGCGGATGATGGTGCACATCGGCGGCGTCGAGACCGGCGAATTGATGTCCCGGATCCTGGACCTGCTGCGGCCCGGCGACATCCTGACCCACGCCTATTCCGGCGCGCCGAACATGGGCGGTGTCTTCACCAACATCGTTCAGGACGGCAAGCTGTTGCCGGCGGCACTCGCCGCCAAGCAGCGCGGCGTGCTGTTCGACGTCGGCCATGGCGGCGGCAGCTTCGATTTCACCGTGGCCGAGGTGGCGATCCCCGCCGGCTGCGGCCCGGACACGATCTCCTCGGACATCCACG
>JBARNF010000157.1:0-2191 GCA_049802835.1 Bradyrhizobium sp. | reverse complement strand
CGCAAGGCCCGACGCTCGCCGCGGTCGGCGGCGCGATGCGTCCGCAGGCAATGTCATCGCAGCCGTCACCGGCATCACAGGACCAGCCCGCGCTGCGCCTGGCGAACTTCCAGGAGCTCGTCGCGCTTGCCGGCAAGAACCGCGACCTGATCACCAAGAGCGCGCTCGAGATGGACGTCAGGCTGGTCCGTTTCGAGGAAGGACGGCTGGAAATTGCGCTGGAACGGACGGCGCAGCGCTCGCTGGTGTCAGATCTCGGCCGCAAGCTTGAGGACTGGACCGGCCGGCGCTGGACGGTGATCGTCTCCAACGAGCCCGGCCAGGCGACCTTGCGCGAGCAGAATCTGCGCGCCAAGAGCGAGCGCGAGGCGGCCGCGGAGGCCGATCCGCGCGTGCAGGAGATCCTGGCGCGGTTCCCGGGCACGAAGGTGGTCGAAGTGCGCAAGCTCGCCCCCGAGCCGCCCGAATCGGACGCCAGTGGTGTCGAGCCGCCAGACGAGTCCGACGATGATGATTTCTAGACAGGTTATGAGGTGCTCCGATGGCTGACTTTCTCGGCATGATGAAACAGGCGGCGCAGCTGCAATCGAAGATGCAGGAGATGCAGGCGGAGCTCGGCAATGTCGAGGTCGAGGGCATCTCGGGCGGCGGCCTCGTTGCCGTGCGCATGACCGCCAAGATGGACGTGAAGGGGATCAAGATCGATCCGTCGCTGCTGAAGCCGGAGGAGACCGAGATCCTGGAGGATCTCCTGGTGACCGCGCATGGCGACGCGCGCCGCAAGGCGGAAGCCGCGATGCAGGAGAAGATGCAGGCGATCACCGGCAAGCTCGGCCTGCCGCCGGGCTTCGGTTTCGGCTAGCCGAACTAATGACATTCGTGAACTGATGGCCGTCGCCGGTCCCGAGATCGAACGCCTGATCCAGTTGCTTGCGCGCCTGCCCGGTCTGGGGCCGCGCTCGGCGCGGCGTGCTGCCCTGCATCTGATCAAGAAGCGCGAGGCACTGATGGTGCCGCTCGCGTCGGCACTGCAGGTCGCGATCGAGCGTATCCAGGTCTGCAAGACCTGCGGCAACATCGATACGCAGAGTCCCTGTACGGTGTGCACCGATCTGCGGCGCGATCCGACGATGATCGTCGTCGTTGCCGATGTCGCCGACCTCTGGGCGCTGGAGCGCGCCAAGGCGAGCAATGGTCGCTATCACGTGCTCGGCGGAACGCTGTCGCCGCTCGATGGTGTCGGCCCGCAGGACCTCACCATCGATGCGCTGGTGCAGCGCGCGCATGCACCCGAGGTGTCCGAGATCATCCTCGCCCTGAACGCGACGGTCGACGGTCAGACCACCGCGCACTACATCACCGACCTCCTCCAGGAGGCGAACGTCAAGGTCACGCGGCTGGCGCATGGCGTG
Source organism: Bradyrhizobium sp. (assembly GCA_049802835.1). Lineage (GTDB taxonomy): Bacteria > Pseudomonadota > Alphaproteobacteria > Rhizobiales > Xanthobacteraceae > Bradyrhizobium. The sequence goes on along the minus strand of JBARNF010000157.1, from coordinate 779 downwards.
CCGGTCGGCGGCGAGCTCGACTATCTCGACGAAGGAACGCTGTCGGCCGCGATGCGGCAGCGGACTTTGTTCTAAGCACAGACGGAAGTGGAATGATGACGAAACGCGGATTCGGCAAACGGCTGGCTTTGGGCGCGATTCTGGTGGCCGCGTCGGCGCCGCTGGCGTTGGCGCAACAGAGCGAGGCGCCGCAGAAGGCCGGCAAGCCGCTGAATGCCGGCGACGTGCTGTCGGGCGAGCTCACCGTGCTGAAGGTCCGCGGCGCCAAGCCCGGTCAGCCTGCCGCCGCCTATCAGATCACGAGCGAGCCACGCCGCCTGCCGCCGCCGAGCGGGTTGTGCAACCTGGAGACCGGGCCCGAGACGTTCCAGCTGATCACCGCCAACAACGCGCAGGCCTCGCAGCTGAAAGGCCTGCTTGGCAAGCAGGTGGTGGTCAAGGTCGACGAGATCGCCTGTGCCCAGGACGCGGGCCAGATGAGCGAGGCGGTGGTGACGAAGTGGAGCCTGGTGAAGCGGTGATGTCCGCGTTGCTGTCGTCCGCGCGAATACGGCCTTGATACGCTCCGCTGTCATCGCCCGGTTTGACCGGGCGACGACAGTTACGATGACGCGAGAGCTACACCTTCACCGGCCCCAGCGCCGCAAAATGTCCGCGCCGCTGCAGCCACGCCAGCAGCACGAGACCGGGGATCGCGACCAGCACGCAGATCACGAAGAACGCGGGCCAGCCAGTCGCCTTCGCCACATAGCCTGCGCCCGAGGACAGATAGGTGCGAC
>JBARNF010000156.1:0-1954 GCA_049802835.1 Bradyrhizobium sp. | reverse complement strand
CGGCCAGATCATCGCGTTCACGCCGCATGTCACCAACGGTGCACCGGTGACGCTCAACGTCGACTCGCTCGGCGCGAAGCCGCTGCGCAGCGCGCCGAACGCAGAACTTCCAGCTGGAACGATCATTCAGGGAACTCCTTATGTTGCATTCTACAGCAACAGCGACGGAGCCTTTTACCTGCATGGCTTCTTCGGCAACCCGTACAATATTCCAATTGGATCGAGCCTGGAATTTTGGGGCTCGACGGCGCCCAACAGCGCGTTCGCCTTCCCTTACGGCCAGGCGATTAGCCGGACGTCCTACTCGACGCTATTCGCGATTATAGGGACGATGTTTGGAGCGGGGGACGGCACAACGACATTCAATTTGCCGGACCTGCGCGGCCGTGTGACGGCCTGCCTGGACAACATGGGAGGCGCGACGGCAAACCGGCTTAGCACTGGCAGCCTTGCGGGGGTGCGTCACAGCCTTGGCGGTGCGGGCGGTGAAGATGCGCATATCTTGACTCTTGCAGAGTTGGCGGCAGGGATCACATCCGCTGGCTCCAATGCCATTATCGTCCAGTCACAAAACGGTCTGACCGGAATTCCGACGACCACTTCTGCGGTGAACGTTACGCAATCCGTTGTTACCAATGGCAGCGCAAGTTTTGTCCCTGCTTCGACCTCCGGAAGCTGGGCTGGCGTGAACTCTCTTTCGGGCGTAAACACCATTAATGTGACCTCAAATAACACGGGTGGCTCGTCTCATAACAACATGCCACCAACGATCCTTTGCAATCGTATCATGAGGCTCATCTGATAAGCCGCAGACGAGCTGCTCCGCGCCTGATTAGTGAGGCCACCAGATCCGTACCACGGGTTTGATGTACGACGGGATCTTCGACGTGGAGCGCTCGAACCTCGGCAGATATCCCTGAATGGGACGTGCTTAGCTCAAGAGAGATCCGGAAGTAGGCATCTCTCTTTTTGCGGTGGATCACGTTGAGATTGCAGCAGGGGAGAGTATTCGGGATATCGGCGCCGCTTCCTCGCTTAAGCGGCTGCTCTTCTTCACGGAAGTCCATCGCCGGTAGATCGCACTGGGACGTTTTGGCCATCCACATATCGATCTCTTCGTAATCATTCGCGATCTGAAGGTCACGGTAGAACCGTGGATGATAGGCGAAATATCCGTGGTCTACCCAGCCAATCGATGGCGACTGGTGGAACAAAATGCCCCCTACTTTCAGGGCATCGTGCATCACCTTGAAGGTGTTTACCTGATTGATGATGTGCTCCGACGTACCGAAGTTCAGAACGAGGTCGAATGTGCCGCGGAACTGTTCCGGGAGTTCTTCGCGGTTGAAGTCGAACACGGTTGTTTTTACGCCGGGGCAGACGTCGTACGACAGGTATTCGAAGCCGGCGACATCGAGGAGCTGTGACAAAAAGAGCATTTGCCGTCCAGGTCTCGGCTTCGAAAGCTCGGCCAGCTCTCGGGCCTTATTCCGTTCAATTTCGACACCGTAGTGCCGGCAAAACTGGACAGCATCCGTTTCGGTCAAGTTGTAGAGATACGACGTGCCGACATCGAGAATGCGGCCGCCGCGCGGCAAGAGGTCCTTCTCGGCCAAATACCAAAGATACGAAATAGATATCCCCATCTTATCCTCTGCTACCGCTCTTGCTGCGTGTATCGAGAAAATCATGCTGCTGCCGCTAGCGCAAGACGGTTCCTCTCAGATTTCATGGACTTAGGGAGGCGGATATCAAATCGCTGACCGCGGACGATGCCACCCGATGAGGGGCTGCGCTTGTTCCGGGCCTTCGAAGGCCTCGCCAAGTGCCTGGTAGCGGCGGAGCGGATTATCGGGGCGGCGAGATGTCAATCGACGTTTGGTTCATAGTCGTGGTTATCCACGAGCAAGGGGCGCGCCAAGGTGAACCGGCTCGCTGGCGCAACGGCATATCC
>JBARNF010000155.1:0-10183 GCA_049802835.1 Bradyrhizobium sp. | reverse complement strand
GGACATTGCGATTACTTTCGATTCGGGGCCTGGCCTCGGGCAGGGGTACCGTCTGGGCAGCCGGTGTGTTCTGGGCCACCGTGGTCGCAGCGCTCGCGGCGACCGTCGCCGCGGCTTTCTCATCCTTGACTGGTGAGGCGGCCAGGGTCTTAGCCTGGTCCTGCTGCGTTGCCTGCTCCTTCGCCTGTTGCTTGGCTGAGTCGCTTGCGGGATCCTTGGGCGGCACTTGCGGAAACAGCCTGGCGATCTTCTCCGATGGCCGCGCATCGGGCAGCGGCATCTTGCGGCCGCGCGCGACCGGATCGAGGCTCTTCGGCACCAGCATGACGAACTGGATGCTGTGCTTGAGCCGGCCTGAGACTTTGCCGGCCTCCTGACCGGCCCCGAAATAGAGATCGGCGCGCGCGGGTCCGACGATCGCCGAGCCCGTGTCCTGTGCAATCATCAGCCGGTGGAAGGCGGATTTCGACTTTTCGGATTCGATCGGCAGCTCGCCGGTGATGAAGAATGGCGTGCCATAGACGTGCAGCGACTTGTCGACTGCGATCGAGCGGCCCGGCGTCAGCGGAATGCCTTGCGCGCCGACGGCCTCGTCCTTGTCCGACAGCTGCACCTCGCGGAAGAAGATGTAGGACCGGTTCATCCGGCGCAGCTCGTTGGCTCCTTCCGGATTTTGCTCCATCCAGTCGCGGATGCGCTGCATCGACATCTGTTCGCGCGGGATGATCCCGCGCTCGATCAGGATGCGGCCGACCGGCGTGTAGGGGAGACCATTATACGCATCGTAGTTGATGCGCACGGTCGAGCCGTCACCGAGGCTGATGCGAGCCGAACCCTGGATCTGTGCGAACAGCAGATCGGTCTGGTTCCTGAGCCACGCGATCTCCAGGCCGCGGCCTTCGATTGCACCGTCCTCGATCTCCGCGCGATCATAGTATGGCACGAGCTTGCGCCGGCCGATCTTGCGATAGACGGCGCCCTTGTTCGGCAGGTTGGGCGCGTCCTGCTTGAAGCCGCGCACGAACAGGTTGGAAGGACGGCGGTAGACCGGAACGTTGTAGACTTCGTTCTGGGTCCGCGAGCCCTCGATGACGGGTTCGTAATAGCCGGTCACGAAGCCATCGGCATCGCCGAGCTTGGAGATCTTCAGCGGCTCGAAATGCCGTTCGAAGAACGCCTTGGCTGCAGCGTTGTCGGCGAGATCGGACGCCCGCGCATCACGGCAGGGATCGCGCAGGGAATCGCCGAGTGCCTTGTCCTCGGCCGCGCCGTCGGGCTTGGCCGCGATCGGCTTGCAGCTGGCGCGGAACGTTCTGTAGGCGGCGAGCTGGTCATCGTCGTTCCAGCCGGGCACGTCACGCCATGCCAGCGGCAGATACTGACTGTTGGTGATCTCGAGCGGCCAATCGAGCTGGGGGTAGGGCAGGTGACGCACCGGCGCGGCTGGCCGGGAGCGCGAACGCACGGCCTCGGCTGCATAGGGCGCAAGCGCCACGGCAGCGACGCTCAAGGCGAGCGCCGGGGTCCAGTATTTGAGGCGGCCGGCGGTAAAACCCCGCTTCCAAATTTCGCGAACCATGCCTGCACCATCAAAGTATCACTCAACGCGAAGCTCGGAAAAAACAGGATCCAAAAAAGCCCGGCATTCAAAAGCCGAGAATCTGCCTCATACTCCTCCTTTGCAGAACGCCTGCTGTCGATAGCGGGTCACCTCCGATGTGACCCCGGCAGCGGCGGTCTATTCCGCGTCAATGGCTGCCGGTGCCGACCAGCTTCCAGTTGGGATCGCGCGAGCCGATATCGCGGGCGAAGGTCCAGATGTCGGTAATATCGGTGACCTTGTCCGGGTTGCCGTCGACGATAGCCCCGAGCTTGTCGCGGGTCACCGAGATCATCTGCGATACGAAGCGCACCGTCAGCTGGGCGGTCCGGTCACGCAGGTCGGCACCGACCAGCTCGGCCGTGTCGATCGACACGAACCGCGTTTCCGTCGTCTGCTCGTGCTTCTCGCGATCCTTGATGACGGACTCGAAGCTGTCATACACCTCGGACGACAGCAGGTCGCGCAGGGCGCGGCGGTCACCATTGGCAAAGGCCAGCACGATCATCTCATAGGCGCTACGTGCGCCGGACAGGAAATGGCGCGGGTCGAACGAGGCATCCTGCGCGACGATTGCATCGAGACCACGGGCGAGCGGGGTCCCCAGCTCGGTCAAACCGCGCCAGCGATCGGCTGATCCGATGATCTCCGCACCCGGCACTGGCACCGCCGGATCCAGGGGCTTGCCGGGAACCGGCACCACATGGTTGTCGGGCGCACCCTGGACTGCATTGCGGGCGGCGCGGTCAAAAGGTGTCCGTTCGCCGCCGGTGCGCTGCCCGAGTACGGCGCGCAGGCGTACGAAGATGAAGACCGCCAAGGCCAGGAAGATGATGGTATAAATATCCACGTCGTGTCGCTTTCTGACTGGTCGAGACGCCAGCGGGTTCCAGCCATCGGAGAGACCCGTCTTACAGGAGCCGGGGTAAGGACCCGTGAATCGCTGAGGTCTAGCCGGATGTAGTCATCGAATTGGGCCCGGCCAATGGCACATTGTGGCACGGTGATCCTAACGCGTTTCCCCCTCGAGGGGAAATCCGATCGGGTCGGCGGACCCGCCCGGCGGCCCTGTTGGCGACAAATGCGACAAATGGCGGCAGACAAGACCCGATGGGCCCGGGACGGCCGCTCTTGTAGCACGCCGGCCGGCTCGTCCTTGTGGAACAAGCCGGCCCTATGGTAGCCACGCGCCGCAAATATCCGCCCCTTGTGCCAGGAGAACACTGCGATGACCAACGGTAACGGCGCCAATCCCGAGGCGGCCCCTCCTCCTCAACTGAATGTGCTGGCGCAATACACCAAGGACCTCTCGTTCGAGAACCCCAACGCGCCGCAATCCCTGGCGCCGCAGGGCCAGGCGCCGCAGATCAACATTCAGATCAATGTCGGCGCCAACAACATCTCCGAGAGCGAATATGAAGTCACCCTTACGATCGAGGGCAAGGCCGAAAGCGGCAGCCAGGTGATGTTCAGCTTCGAGCTGGTCTATGGCGGCGTATTCCGGCTGGTGAACATCCCGCGCGAGAACCTGTCGCCGATGCTCCTGATCGAGTGTCCGCGCCTGCTGTTCCCGTTCGCCCGCGAGATCGTCGCCAACTCGGTGCGCGATGGCGGCTTCCCGCCGCTGATGCTTGATCCGGTCGATTTCGTCGGTCTGTACCGCCAGAACATGGAACGCCAGGCAGCCGCCGAGGGTGCCCAGATCCGGCCGAGCTGATCTGTTAGGATTGTATGATTGATTGACGGAACGTGGTCCGCCATCCGTGAGGCGGATCACGTCGCCGCGAGAAAATCCATCCAGATGGGCTTGTCGCCCAAGGTGGCGATGAAGGCGCGGTGTGCCTCGCGCTCGGCGTCGCTGACCCGCGGCGGCAACGGCAAGTCGCGTTGCCGGCGGGGTGCTTCGCCTGCACCAATGCGGATCTCCTGGGTTTCCTGGGTCAGGATCAGCTGCGACTGCCGTGCACCGACGAGATCGACATAGACTTCGGCCAGCAGCTCGGCGTCGAGCAGGGCGCCATGCTTGGTACGCCGGGAGTTGTCGATCGCATAGCGCGAGCACAGATCATCGAGCCGGTTCGACACGCCGGGATGCTTGCGCCGGGCGAGCAGCAGGGTATCGACCAGACGCTCGCGCGGTATAGCGACGCGTTTGGCCCGGTCGAGCTCGGCATTGATGAAGCCGATGTCGAAGGACGCGTTGTGGATCACCAGCGGTGAATCGCCGATGAACTCCAGGAAGTCCTCGACCACCTCATGGAATAACGGCTTGTCGGCGAGGAACTCACTCGACAGGCCATGGACCGCGAAGGCCTCGGCCGGCATGTCGCGCTGGGGGTTGATGTAGCGGTGAAAGACCTGGCCGGTGGGCATGCGGTTGATCATCTCGACGCAGCCGATCTCGACTAGGCGGTCGCCGCGCAGAGCATCGAGCCCGGTGGTTTCGGTGTCGAGAACGATCTCACGCATTCCACTTGAACCCGTTGCAGTGTTGATTCGTCGCAGGCGCCAGCGAATCAGCCTCGCCGCCGCGGCATCTTAGCAACCTCGGCCAGGATGTCGCGGATGCGGGCTCGCACCGGATCGAGTCCGTCGGACGTATCCACGACGAAATCCGCCCGCCGGCGCTTTTCGGCATCCGGCATCTGCCTGGCCAACAGCGCGTCCAGCGCTTCTTCCGTCATCAGACCCCGGGCCAGGATCCGCTGACGCTGGATCTCGGGCGAGGTCGTGACTACGACGACCGCATCGACGCGCTTGTCGCCCCCGGTCTCGAACAGCAGCGGCACGTCGACAACGGCGACGGGCACGCCGGACTGCTCCGCATCGTCGAGAAACTTCTGATGATACGACCGCAGCATCGGATGGACGATCGTTTCGAGATGGCGGATGGCCGCTGGGTCTCCGACGACCTTGGCCGACAGCTTCGCGCGGTCGACCTTGCCGTTCACGGTCGTTCCGGGAAAGGCGGCTTCGATCACCGGCACCGCCTCACCCTCATAGACCTTATGGACCGTGGCATCCGCGTCATAGACCGGTACGCCGGCTTCGGCGAACAGCTTCGCCGTCGTCGACTTGCCCATTCCCATCGAGCCGGTCAGGCCCAATACCCTCATCCCGCCTCCTCCCGTGCGCCGCCGTCACGACCTAGACTTCAGATCCGAAGCAACTGCGCTTCCCGGAAATACGCCAGCAGCGGCAGCAGTGGCAGGCCCAGAATGGTGAAGTGATCGCCATCAATGCGATCGAACAGATGCACTCCCAACCCCTCGAGCTGATAAGCTCCGACGCTGGAGGTGACGACCTCACCGGCCGCATCGAGATAGGTTGCGACGTCACTTTCGGTCAGACCACGCATCGTCATCCAGGCAACTGCGACATGAGAGAACACGACCCCGCCGTTGCGGACGACAGTCACTGCCGAATGCAGCGCATGGGTGCGCCCGGCCAATGCGAGCAGCTGCTGTATCGCCTGCTGACGGCCGGCGGGCTTGTTGAACATGCGCTCGCCGAGCGCAAGCGTCTGATCTGCCCCGACGACATATGAACCGGGCTTGATCGCCGAAACCGCCTGCGCCTTCGCAGTAGCCAGATGCAGCGCAATCTCATACGGCGCGACCAGACCCGTCTCGTTCTGAATTGCACGCTCATCGATGGCCGCAGGCACGGCCTCGCACGGCAGCCCGGCATTCGCGAGCAGCATGCGCCGGGCACCACTTTGCGACGCCAATATGAGAGGCTCCTCACCGCGCCAGATGGACATTGATCCGCTCAAGACTCCGGCAGACGCTGCCGCTGCCGGTCGGTATAGAGTTTGATAATGGCCGCTGCCGTTTCTTCAATGGAGCGGCGTGTCACATCGAGCATCACCCAGTTGAACTTCGCACTGAGCTTGCGGGCATAGGCGACCTCGTCAGCCACCGACTGCTTGTCCACATAGTTCTCGTTGCCGGATTCCGCGCCCATGCTGAGCAGCCGGTTTTGCCTGACCTGGATCAGGCGCTCCGGTGTGGCGTGCAGGCTGACGACGAGCGGCTTCTTCAGCGTCTCGAGCTGATGCGGGATCGGAATGCCTGGGACGAGCGGCACGTTGGCCGTCCGCACGCCGCGATTGGCGAGATAGATTGACGTCGGTGTCTTCGATGTCCGGCTCACGCCGACCAGCACGACGTCGGCCTCTTCGAGCCCATCGACCTGTTGCCCGTCATCATGGATCATCGTGTAGTTCAGGGCATCGATGCGCGCGAAATATTCCGCGTTGAGCACATGCTGGGCGCCGACACGCCCGGCGGTCGATGCGCCCAGATAGGCCTCGAACAGCTGCATCACCGGACCGATGATCGACAGGCTCGGGATGTTGATCTGCTGGCACTTGCCTTCGAGCCGGCCGACGAGATCCTTCTCGAGCAGGGTGAACAGCACGATGCCCGGCGCCTCCTCGATCTCGTCGAGCACGCGGTCGAGCTGCTTCTGGCTGCGGACCAGCGGATACACGTGCTCCACGGGTGTCACGTTGGTGTACTGCGCGGCCACGGCACGCGCGACCGTGATCAGGGTTTCGCCCGTCGAGTCGGACACCAGATGCAGGTGAAAATAGTTTCCGGTGGTGGGCATCAAATCCTTAACAACCTGTGAATCACTGTGAAGGACGGGGCCAAAAAGCCGCCTTCGCCGGTCCCCTTTGTATAACCCCGTTTGTTATTCACATGGTCGCAAGCGGGGATAAATCGGGCAGCCGATCCGATGATATCGGGAGGAGGTTCATTTGTCTCTGGATAAGCTGTCCATCATCTCCGGCAAGCATTTGACTCGTATCAGACTCCCGCAAGAGAGGCTCTCGACCGAATGCTTGTTGAAGGATGTGGACAAGCTGCGGCGAGGCTGCGGACAGAATTGCATGAGTCCAATCCACCGCTACTTAGACTCAAACCTTAAGATTCTAAACTTTATTTAGTTTGGTGAGGACTGAGCCAGCGGCTATGTCTCGGCTCGTAACCCGATCGCCTGCACCGAGAGGATCACGCGTTCCGATGTACGAGTGGATCAAGGCGCTGCACGTCATCGCCGTCATTGCCTGGATGGCCGGCATGCTCTATCTGCCGCGCCTGTTCGTTTATCATTGCGACGCTGAGATCGGTTCGAAGCAGTCCGAGACGTTCAAGATCATGGAACGTCGCCTGCTCAAGGCGATCATCAATCCGGCCATGGCCGTGACCTGGCTGGCCGGGCTCTACCTGGTCTGGGCCGGTCACTGGTATGCCAGCGGTTGGTTCCACGGAAAATTCCTTTTGGTGCTGATCATGTCCGGCATCCACGGAATGTTTTCGCGCTGGGTGAAGGAATTCGCCGTCGACAAGAATACCCGCAGCCAGAAATTCTATCGTATTATGAATGAGGTACCGACAGGATTGATGATCGGTATCGTGATTCTCGTGATCGTGAAGCCGTTCTGATCGACCGATTGGTAGAGCAATGCCGCTCTGCCGCAGACGTCTTGCGAATTGCGGCGCGATTTTCTATATTCGGGACATCCCACCTCACGCAGGCGGATGTGGTTGCGTTCCGGTTCGACCGGCCGCCGCATCAGGCTTGGTGCCCAACGGCGCCAGCCTTTTCACAGACCTGCGGACTTCATCTCGTCCGCTTTCCCACACCCACCTCGCATCCCCTCGTAGACGCTCCACAGGACCATCCCAATGCGGGAAATGAAATTACAGGACCTCAAGTCGAAGACGCCGGCTGAGCTCGTCTCCTTTGCCGAGGAAAACGGGGTCGAGAACGCCAGCACGATGCGCAAGCAGGAGCTGATGTTTGCCATCCTCAAGCAACTCGCGATCCAGGAAATCGACATCATCGGTGAGGGTGTCGTGGAAGTTCTGTCGGATGGCTTCGGATTCTTGCGGTCGCCGGATGCCAACTATCTGCCGGGTCCCGATGACATCTACGTCTCGCCGTCGCAGATCCGGCGTTTCGGCCTGCGCACCGGCGATACGATCGAGGGGCATATCCGCAGCCCCAAGGAGGGCGAGCGCTATTTTGCGCTGCTCAAGGTCAACACGCTGAACTTCGAGGATCCCGAAAAGTCCAAGCACAAGGTCAATTTCGATAACCTGACGCCACTGTTTCCGGACCAGCGCTTCCGGCTTGAGATCGAGGATGCGACGCGCAAGGATTTGTCGTCGCGCGTGATCGACATCGTCGCTCCGATCGGCAAGGGACAACGTGCCCTGATCGTCGCGCCGCCGCGCACCGGCAAGACGGTGCTGATGCAGAACATCGCGCACTCGATCACGGCCAATCATCCCGAGTGCTATCTGATCGTGCTGCTGATCGATGAGCGTCCGGAGGAAGTCACGGACATGCAGCGTTCGGTGAAGGGCGAGGTGGTGTCGTCGACCTTCGACGAGCCGGCGGTGCGCCATGTGCAGGTCGCCGAGATGGTGATCGAGAAGGCCAAGCGCCTGGTCGAGCACGGCCGCGACGTCGTCATTTTGCTGGACTCGATCACCCGCCTCGGGCGCGCCTACAACACGGTCGTGCCGTCATCCGGCAAGGTGCTGACCGGCGGTGTCGACGCCAATGCGCTGCAGCGGCCGAAGCGCTTCTTCGGTGCCGCGCGAAATATCGAGGAGGGCGGCTCGCTGACGATCATCGCGACCGCGCTGGTCGATACCGGCAGCCGCATGGACGAAGTGATCTTCGAAGAGTTCAAGGGCACGGGCAATTCCGAACTCATCCTCGACCGCAAGGTCGCGGACAAGCGGACCTTCCCGGCGATCGACATCGCCCGCTCCGGCACCCGCAAGGAGGAGCTCATCACCGAGCCGCAGAACCTCAAGAAGATGTACGTGCTCCGCCGCATCCTCAACCCGATGGGCACGATGGATGGGATCGACTTCCTGCTCGACAAGCTTCGCAGCACCAAGAGCAACGCCGAGTTCTTCGAATCCATGAACACCTGATCGACGGCAGCAATCCTCGGTTTGGCAAAGGGCGCTCTTCGGAGCGCCCTTTTTGTTTGTCCTGCTGTGTGTTCGAAACGAGCAGCGCACTGCTCGCGCCGGGCCATCGGACGTAAAGCATGCCGGCGCAAACCGATTGTGTTTCGCCGCTCGGGCGCCCAACTGAGGACCATGCATTCTCACGACCAGACCATCTTCGCGTTGTCCTCCGGGTCTCTGCCGAGCGCGATTGCCATCGTCAGGCTGTCGGGCTCACATGCGGGCACCGCGCTTCAATTGCTCGCCGCGAAAATGCCCGCGCCACGGATGGCGACGCGTGCCTTGCTGCGCGATGGCAATGGCCAGCTGATCGATGATGCGGTTGTCTTGTGGTTTCCGGGACCGGCGAGCGCCACGGGTGAGGACGTCGCCGAGCTCCACGTTCATGGCAGCCGGGCCGTGATCGCCGCGCTGTTCTCGGTCCTGTCGGCGATGCCGCAGATGCGCACCGCAGAGCCAGGTGAATTCACCCGACGGGCGTTTGAAAACGGCAAGATTGATCTCACCGAGGCGGAAGGTCTCGATGATCTCATCCATGCCGACACTGATCGTCAGCGGCAGCAGGCGTTGCGGCAGTTGAAAGGTCTGCTCGGCGACAGGGCGCGTCGCTGGCGCGACCAGATCATCGAGGCATCGGCACTGATCGAGGCGGGGATTGACTTCGCCGATGAAGGCGATGTCTCAACGGAGCTGATGGCGCCGGCGCTCTCGCGGATCAGTGAGTTGCAGGTCGAGATCGAGTCCGTGCTGTCGGCGCAGGGACGGGCCGAGCGTCTCCGCGACGGTCTGACAGTCGTCATTGCCGGACCGCCCAATGCCGGCAAGTCGACCTTGATGAACCAGCTGGCGCGACGGGAAGTGGCGATCGTCTCGCCGCATGCCGGGACGACGCGCGACCTGATCGAGGTCGAGCTCGACCTCGATGGTTATCCAGTGACGGTGATCGACACTGCGGGACTCCGCGAGACGGCCGATCCGGTCGAGCAGGAAGGCGTACGCCGCGCGCGGGATCGCGCCGCGCAGGCCGATCTGGTGCTCTGGCTTTCGGAGGATGATCGAGCCGGAGTCGAACACACGGGAGATGCGCCGGTCTGGCTGGTCCGCAACAAGATCGATCGAGGATCTGATCATCCAGAGGGCGCAATCCCGGCTCGAGCTGATAGCCCGGTGTTCCGGATCTCGGCCAGGACCGGGACGGGGATGGTTGAGCTGCTGGAGGCGCTGGTCGGGTTCGCGCGCAGCTATTTTGGATCGACTGAGAGCGGTCTGATCACGCGCGAGCGACAGCGCAAGCTGCTTCGGGAAACTGCGGATGCGCTCCGGCGGAGTATGGCCGTGGTAGAATCGGGGGATGAGCTCGCTGCCGAGGAGTTGCGGATTGCCGCACTCGCGCTCGGCCGGCTTCTCGGCCGGGTCGATGTCGAAGATCTGCTCGACGTCATCTTCCGGGAGTTCTGTATCGGAAAATAAGGGGCGGTGGCGAACGATCCGGATATGCTTAACGAACGGTTTCCTGGTTAACCGATCGTCAATTGTTTCACGTGAAACAGGAGCAGGAGGGCCGGGACGTTTCACGTGAAAC
>JBARNF010000154.1:0-2801 GCA_049802835.1 Bradyrhizobium sp. | reverse complement strand
TCATTGCACCCTCCGCCGCGGAGATCGCGCAGGTGAGGGCGAAGCACGGCTTCCTGAAAGCCCTGACGGTGCCGGCCGGCAGCTATTCCGGGCAGGACACGGCGATCAATTCGATCGGGTCCTGGAGCTACGTCCTGGTCCGCGAGAGCCTGCCCGACGACGTCGCCTACCGGCTGGCGAAGACGCTGCATGGCGCCGAAGCTGCGCTGTGCAGGACGCTGGCGCAGGCCTGCGAGACCACGGCCGCCAACACCGTTGCGGCAGCGCCCAGCCTCGATCTCATTCATCCGGGGGTGATGAGATATTTCCGGGAGATCGGGGTGATGAAATGAGAGGGGCGAATGGCGAATAGCCGAATAGGCAGAACCAAAACTATCCACTCGCTACTCGCCTTACTTCATCGGACACGCCGGATCAGGCGGGCCGAACGCGTCCTCGCCTTTGATGGTCGCGAGGATCTTGTAATAGTCCCACGGATACTTGCTCTCCTCCGACGACTTGACCTGCACCAGCACGAGGTCGTGCACCATCAGGTTGTCGGCGCGGAGGCGGCCGTTGCGGGCGAAGAAATCCTCGACCGGCGTCTCGCGCATCTTCGCAGCCACCGCGAGCGGATCGTCGCTGCCGGCGGCCTTGATCGCGTTGAGATAATGCGTGACGGCAGAGTAGACGCCGGCCTGCCACATCGTCGGCATCCGGTTCATCTTGGCGAAATAGCGCTTCGACCATTCGCGCGTCTTGTCGTCCATGTCCCAGTAGAACGAGGTCGTGAGCAGCAGGCCTTGCGCGGCCGGCAATCCCAGCGAATGGATGTCGGTGATCAGCGCCAGCAGCGCCGCCATCTGCTGGCCGCCCTTGAGCAGGCCGAACTCGGACGCGGTCTTGATCTCGTTCATGTTGTTGGGCGGGCCGCCGGCGATGCCGATGATCTTGGCCTTGGAGGCCTGCGCCTGCAGGATGAAGGACGACAGATCCGGCGTCGCGAACGGTGGCCGGACCGCGCCGACAACCTTGCCGCCATTGGCGGTGACGACGCTCGACGCATCGCGCTCCAGCGAGTGGCCGAAGGCGTAGTCGTCGGTGATGAAGAACCAGCTGTCGCCGCCGCGCTTGACGACCTCCTTCGCCGTGCCGGTGGCGAGCGCGCGGGTGTCGAATACCCATTGCATGGCGTAGGGCGAGCAGAACTTGCCGTGGAAATCGGCGGCACCGGTCGACTGCGTGATGAACAGCTTCTTCTTCTCGGTGGCGATGGTCTGCACCGCCAAGCCGACGGCTGAGACCGGCACGTCGACGATCAGATCGACCTGCTCGGTATCGTACCAGCGCCGCGCGATCGCGGCGCCAATGTCGGGCTTGAGCTGGTGATCACCGACGATGACGCTGATCGGCTTGTCCAGCACCCTGCCGCCGAAATCGTCCACCGCCATCTGTGCCGCGGTGACCGAGCCCTGTCCGGTCGGCGTCGACGCCGGACCGTTCATGTCGCTGAGCACGCCGATCTTGACGACGTTGTCGGAAATCTCGGCGTGTGCGACCGTCGTGACCAGCGCCGCGGCGGCCCACGCCGCGCGTCTCAACCAGATCAACTGCAATCCGTCCTCCCCCGATGCCGGCGTGCTGCCGTTGTTCGTCCCGGCTCTCGCGGCCGATCCACATATCTGCAATCAATCGAGGGCGGCCGTCAATATCGCGTTCAACCATTTGACATCGAACGGAATCTCTGCCGAACAAGGGCGTCGGGCTCCGTTTCGACGTTCGCATCATTGCCGCCCGAGGAGGACATGAATGGCCGAGCATGCCAGCGCCTGGGAGCTGCTCGTCGCGGGTGATCCCACGCTGTTTGCGATCGTCCGCCTCTCGCTCGCCGTCAGCCTTTCTGCGGTAGCGCTGTCGGCGCTGATCGGCATGCCGCTCGGCGCGGGGCTTGCGCTCGTCGGGTTCCCGGGCAGGTCCATCGTCGTCGTGGCGCTGAACGCGATGATGGGATTGCCGCCGGTGGTCGTCGGGCTTGCGGTCTATCTGCTGCTGTCGCGGTCCGGCCCGCTCGGCGCAATGGGAATTCTGTTCACGCCGACGGCGATGATCGTCGCCCAGACCGTCCTGATCGTTCCGATCATTGCCGCGTTGACGCGCCAGACGGTCGAGGATCTCTGGGTCGAGTACCGCGACGAGCTGGCGGCGATGGCGGTCGGACCGCACGGCCGCATTGCCACGTTGCTGTGGGATGCGCGCTTCAGCCTGCTCACGGCACTGCTGGCGGGCTTCGGCCGCGCGGCCGCCGAGGTCGGCGCCGTGATGATCGTCGGCGGCAATATCGATGGCTTCACGCGCACCATGACCACCGCGGTCGCGCTCGAAACCTCGAAAGGCAATCTGCCGCTCGCGCTCGGCCTTGGCCTTGTCCTTCTCGTCATCGTGATCGGGGTGAACGCGGCCGCCTGGGCCATGCGCGCCTGGTCCGAACGGCGGATGGGCTAGCGCATGCGTGGTCCTGTCAGCGAGCTCCCCCTGGTTCTCGACGGCGTGTCGCGCCGTGCGGGAACGACCACGATTCTCGATCGCGTGAGCCTGTCGATCGGGCCCGGCGCACCGACCCTGGTCGTTGGCCCGAACGGCTCCGGCAAGACCAGCCTGCTGCGGCTGTGCATGGGGCTCGATCGTCCGGACGCAGGCCGCATCACCTGGGGCGGCCGCGCCGATGCCGGGCCGCAGCGGCGTGCGTTCGTGTTCCAGCGGCCGGTCATGCTGCGGCGGAGCGTGGCGGCCAATGTCGACTATGCGCTGGCGCAGGCCGGCGT
>JBARNF010000153.1:0-1765 GCA_049802835.1 Bradyrhizobium sp. | reverse complement strand
CGCGTTGAGGTTTTCGGTCGGCTTGCGTTTCGCCCGCTCGATCTCCGCACGTTCGAGCTCAGGTGCGATGTTGCCGACGACATCGGCGGCGATCCGGTCCTGCAATTCGAAGATGTCGTCGAGCGTGCCTTCGAAACGTTCCGCCCACAGATGCGCCCCGGTCGTGGCATCGATCAGCTGCCCGGTGATGCGCACCCGGTTCGCCGCTTTGCGCACACTGCCTTCCAGCACGTAACGCACGCCCAGCTCGCGGCCGATCTGCTTCACGTCGACGGCGCGGCCTTTGTAGGTGAAGCTCGAGTTGCGGGCGATGACGAACAGCCAGCGATGGTGCGACAGCGCGGTGATGATGTCCTCCACCACACCATCGGCGAAATATTCCTGTTCGGGGTCGCCGCTGAGGTTCTGGAACGCCAGCACGGCGACCGACGGCTTGTCGGGAAGAGCCGGCGCAGGCGCGGCTGCCGGCTTGTCGATCTCCTTGGCGATCTCCGTTGCGGATGAAGGCGCGCCATCCTGCGCATCGATTTCCCTGACCTCGCCGACGAAGCGAAATCCTTTACGCGCGATGGTGCGGACCAGACGCTGCGCGTCGCCGCTGTCGCCGATCGCCTTGCGCACCGCATTGATATGGCTGGTCAAGGTCGATTCGGAAACGGTCCGGCCGGCCCATACCGCATCCAGCACATCGTCCTTGCTGACGACGCGCTCACGGTGCTCGACCAGATAGAGCAGCAGGTCGAACACCTGCGGCCCGATGGCGACCGATCCCGCCCGCCGGGTGAATTCCCGCCGATCGGTGTCGAGGACGCAATCTTCGAACAAGAACTGCACTTCGGCACTCCCTGCCCCGTACTGCCGCGATCTCTATCCTTGGACGAAACTCCAAGGGAAACTCAATAGCAATCCAACGACGTTGCAAGGCTTTCCGGCCGCCTTGCGCGCATTCTCGGGTTGCCAGCCCGATCAACGGGCATCAAACCGGAGAAAAACCATGAAGATCGTCGTTATTGGAGGCAGCGGCCTCATCGGATCCAACGTTGTCAGCAGGCTGCGGCAAAATGGTCACGAGGTCGTGGCAGCCTCGCCGAAGTCGGGCGTCAACGCCATCACGCGCGAGGGGCTGGCTGAGGCGCTCTCGGGTGCCCAGGTCGTCGTCGACGTCGCGAACTCGCCCTCGTGGGAAGACACCGCCGTACTGGCGTTTTTCGAGACCTCGACCCGGAACCTGCTCGCCGCCGAGGCCGCCGCCGGCGTCGGGCTGCATCTCGCATTGTCCATTGCCGCCTGCGAGCGTTCCCCCGGGAACGGCTATTTCCGCGCCAAGAAGGCGCAGGAAGACCTGATCAAGGCCTCCGGGCGGCCCTACACGATTCTGCGCGCGACGCAGTTCTTCGAATTCGTCGGCGGCATCGTTGAGTCGGGTGCCAGCGGCAACACGATCAGGCTGTCGCCGGCATTGTTCCAGCCGGTCGCGTCGGATGACGTTGCCGCTGTTCTCGCCGATCTTGCAGTCGCACCGCCCGTCAACGGCACGGTCGAAGTCGCCGGAGCCGACGCCGCTCCGCTGGACGAGTTCGCGCGCCAGTTCCTGGCCGCAAAGGGCGACCAGCGCGAGGTGATCGCGGATGTCCACGCCCGCTACTTCGGCTCCGAACTGGACGACCGGTCGTTGACGCCGGCCGGCAAGGCACGGATCGGCGCGGTCAGGTTCGCGGACTGGCTCAGCGACGCTTCGATAAAGCAGGTCAGCGTCCCCGCGCAT
>JBARNF010000152.1:0-4894 GCA_049802835.1 Bradyrhizobium sp. | reverse complement strand
GTCCAGGGCAGCACGACCGTGCTGCCGGCGACGAGAACGGCGGGTGCCGCAATCGCGGCCGCCCACACCGCGCGCAGGAGCCGCTGGCGCCGCAGGTAGATCAAGTCGCCTGACGCGACCACCATGGCAAGGCCGACCATCATCAACGCGACCGCAGGACCTCCGAGCACGGTGGGCAGACCGAACAGACCCGAGATCAGGCTGCCGGCCACCGCCGGCGCGATCGCGAAGCAGTAGACGAAATCGCGCCCAAGCGGCGGCAGCGGCGGCCGATAGATGATCGGCGCGTCGGTTTCGCTGCGGCCCGCCCAGTTGGCGTCGAGCAGGACCAGAAGCAGAACGGCCGAGATCGCCAGCAGCAGCCCGCCGCCGAGCGTGAGCCAGTGCTTGGCGCGCACCGCGAGCTCCGCAAGCAGAGGCAGCGTAGGTAACCCGACACTGTCGGCCCGCAGCACGAAGATCAGATAGGGCAGCGCCAGCACCACCACCACGAGCAGTGCGAACAGCGGGTCGAACGATCGCAACACCCGGCGCCCCTGCGCGGTCGAGACCACGAAGCCCGCGATCAGGAGCAGCAGCCCGGTCGCGGCCGACGTGGTCAGCAACAGCAATCCGGCTTCGATCGACCAGGCGAACCAGGCATTGCGCCGGCCCTGCCCGAGGATCTGCCAGCTGTGGAGCAGCAACAGCGCCCAGAGCGGACGCGCCAGCACGTCAGGACCGAATTCGAGGGTCGGCGCGCCGAACGCAGTGATGGTCATCGTCAGCAGCACGGCCAGCACGGCCTGCTGGCCGCCGACGATCACGCGCGCCAGCAGATACACGCCCCACAACGTCAGGGCCGAGCACAGCACGGAAAGGAGGTAGACACCGAACAGGTGGTTGCCGGCGGCGCGATAGGCGATGTCGGCAAGCCAGAACGACAGCGGCGGCCCCAGATCGGTGCCGACCTGGTACTCCCGGCCGAATGCAAGGGAGGTCGCAAGCTCGCCCGGAGGGCTGCGATAGAACACCATGGCGACGCCGAGCCACAGCATGGCTTGGCACAATACCACGATGACGACCACCAGCCGCGGCCGCGCGCGGATCAGTTCGACAACCAGTGACGTGAAACGCATGAACGGCTGGATCGCTTGGGACGTCGAGGAGAAGCCGGCGGGACCGTCCCTCATCCGCAGCAGCCTCGCTGTCCCGACGCCCACGATCGATGCCACATGATCGGGGCGCACAAGATCGCCCCCGCTGCGAGGAGTGACACGTCGTGCCGGTTGGCTGACTTAAGCTATTAAGACCGCCGCGCAGTCGAGGCAACCGGCATCACAGACCGATGGATATTTCGGCTGATGTGACCACCGTGATCTCCGCAAACAGGTCGGACTCGCGTTGGACGACCGAGGGCTGATGCTTCTGGCGGGCCGCCACGACCGGTGCAAACAGGCTGCGGTGATGCACCGACGGGCCCAACCGGTCGAGTGCGGCGAGATGCCCCGGCACCCCGTAGCCCTTGTGCTGCTCGAAGCCGTAGCCGGGGCAATCCTGCGCCAGCGCGCACATCAGCCGGTCACGCGTCACCTTGGCCACGATCGACGCCGCGGCGATCGACATCACGAGGCCGTCGCCACCGATGACGGCCTCGCAGGCGCAGTCGACATCGATGCGGTCGCGACCGTCGACGAACACGTGTTTGGGAGCCTCCGGCAGCGCCCTCACCGCGCGCGACAGCGCCCACAGCGATGCCCGCAGGATATTGTCGCGATCGATTCGCGAAGGCGAAGCGAAGGCGACGGCAAAGGCCGACGTCTTGCAGATCTTGTCGAACAGCCTCTCGCGCTCCTCCGCGCTCAGCCGCTTGGAATCATCGAGCCCCTTCGGAATGCGTGCGGGATCGAGAATGACGGCGGCAGCAACCACAGGGCCTGCCAAAGGACCCCGCCCGGCCTCGTCGCAGCCGGCCACCGGCCACACGCCCTGCTTGAGCAGCGCGCGCTCGCGGCGGAAGCTCGGCGGGGACACGGCGATGACGCCCTTGGCAAGCTTCGCCTCATCCGCCCCGGCGGGTTTCCCGGCCTTGGCCTTCTCAGACTTTGCTTCCGCTGACTTGGCAGTCTTGGGGCCAGTCTTGGAGTTGTCACTCGCGGACTTGCCAATCTTGGCCGAAGGCTTCGCTCGATCCCGAATCATGGCCGGATGATGCGAAGCATTGGCTGAGGCTGCAACCCGGAACTGGCGGCAATTCCCGCTATTCAGTCGCAGACTCATTCAGTCGTAATCTTTGCGACCCTCAGTCCGGCAGATGCACCCGTTGGTCGCTGCCGACCTCGATGCCCGGCGCCACCACGACCTCCCAGACATGGCCGTCGGGATCGGCGAAATAGCCGGCATAACCGCCGTAGTCGGTGTCCTCTGCCGGCTTCAGCAGCCGGGCGCCCTTCGACAGCACGAAGGCCAAGGCCGCATCGACCTCTTCGATCGAGCGACAGTTCCATGCGAGAGTCACGCCACGAAAACCGTCGGGACGCGCCGTCTCGGGCAGCGCGGCATCACGGGCGAGATCGGCGCC
The DNA here is from genome assembly GCA_049802835.1 of Bradyrhizobium sp. Classification (GTDB taxonomy): domain Bacteria; phylum Pseudomonadota; class Alphaproteobacteria; order Rhizobiales; family Xanthobacteraceae; genus Bradyrhizobium. Next base: position 2,334 of record JBARNF010000152.1, on the reverse strand, counting down.
AGGATAGAGACCGATGACCGTACCGCCGGTATCGAAGAACGCCACCGCCTCGCCGGTCGCACGGAATTTCCGACTGAAGCCGAGCGACGTATAAAATGCGATGCTCCGGCGCATCTCGCTGACACCAAGCGTGATGACCGTGAACCGCGGCGTTGGCGACGATCGATCTTCGGTCACGTGGTTCTCCTCCGCTTCAACCGGGGCTCCGTCACCACAATCAACACGGTGATCGAGAACAACCTCATACTCCATCCTCGCTGATCAACCGACTTGCGAGCGCCTTGATCTCCCGGCGGCCGGCGCGTCACGATCGCGCTGACCAAATCGTCTAGAACAGGCTGAGCTGCTGGCCGCCGCCTTTTGGCCGGACGAAATGATCCGTGGTGAGCTTCACGCGGCGCTTGTTCAGCCCCAGTTTCTCACAGGCGATCTCGAACCGTCGTCCGATCATCCAGGCCATCGGCCCGGTGCCCTTCATGCGCGTGCCCCACTGCGAGTCGTAATCGCGGCCGCCGCGCATGTCACGGATCAGGGTGAACACATGGCGGTAGCGATCCGGATAGTGCTCGAGCAGCCATTCGCGGAACAGATCGCGCACCTCCAGTGGCAGCCGCAGTAGCACATAAGCCGCCTCCTTGACGCCGGCATGGGCGGCCGCATCGAGGATGCGCTCGATCTCGCTGTCGTTGAGCGCCGGGATCACCGGCGCCACCATCACCGTGGTCGGAATGCCCGCTTTCGACAGCGCCTGCAGCGCCTCCAGCCGCTTCGACGGCGTCGAGGCCCGCGGCTCCATGGTCCTCGCCAGCTTCGGATCGAGCGTGGTCACTGATATCGCGACCTTCGCCAGGTTCTTCTTGGCCATCCGCGCCAGGATGTCGGCATCACGCATCACCAGCGCCGACTTCGTGACGATCCCGACGGGATGGCCAACCTTTTCCAGCACCTCGAGGATGCCGCGCATGATCTTCCGCTCGCGCTCGATCGGCTGGTACGGATCGGTGTTGGTCCCGATCGCGATCATCCGCGGCTCATAGCCGCTGGCCGCGAGCTCCTTCTCCAGCAGCGCCGGCGCATCCGGCTTGACGAACAGCTTGGATTCGAAGTCGAGGCCGGGCGACAGACCGAGAAAGGCATGGGTCGGCCGCGCGAAACAATAGACGCAGCCATGCTCGCAGCCCCGATACGGATTGATCGAGCGATCGAAACCGATGTCCGGAGAGTCGTTGCGCGTGATGACCTTGCGCGAGGCGTCGGTCGCGACGGTGGTCTTGAACGGCGGCAGGTCCTCGAGGCTCTGCCAGCCATCGTCGAAGACGACCCGCGCCTCGGCCTCGTAACGTCCGCTGGCATTGGATTGTGCACCCCGGCCGCGGCGCCGGTCCCGTTCGATGGCGACCCCGAGTTCGGGGAAGTCCTTCTCAGGACCGCTTTGCTCAGGACCGCTTGGGGTCGCGCCCGCCGGCTCGGAGGGCACCTGGACCGGCGGGCGCTTGAGGGCATGTGAAGATGCTCGGCTCATGGCCAACACATAGCACACATATAGAACATTACAAGAACAAAATAGAACGCGCCTCCACGCAAACTTCTGAGCCGGCGCAAGGCCAGCCATCACATTCCCGTCCTATCCTGGAGCGGCGCTGGAACGAGGCGGTGCGGCGTTACTCTTAATGGAGTATCCCGCAGGCGCGAAGCGGATGGCAAGCGAGGCTCCATGCAGACCACTTCTCCCGAACAGACGATTCCGGCCGACGATCTCGACCTGCTCGACCGCTATTGGCGCGCGGCCAATTTTCTCTCGGTGGGGCAGATCTACCTGCTGGACAATCCGCTGCTGCGTGAGCCGCTCGGGCCGGAGCACATCAAGCCGCGCCTGCTCGGACACTGGGGCACGACGCCCGGACTGAACTTCATCTACGCGCACCTCAACCGCGCGATCCGGCTGCAGGACATCAATGTCATCTATATCTGCGGTCCGGGCCATGGCGGTCCTGGCATGGTCGCCAACACCTATCTCGAAGGCAGCTACAGCGAGATCTACCCGGACATCACGCGCGACGCCGACGGCCTGCGCAAACTGTTCCGACAGTTCTCCTTTCCCGGCGGCATCCCGAGCCACGCGGCCCCAGAAACGCCGGGCTCGATCCACGAGGGCGGCGAGCTCGGCTACGCGCTGGTCCACGCCTATGGCGCGGCGTTCGACAATCCCGACCTGATCGTCGCCTGCGTGGTCGGCGATGGCGAGGCCGAGACCGGCCCGCTGGCCGCATCCTGGCATTCGAACAAATTCCTGAACCCGGCCCATGACGGCGCGGTGCTGCCGATCCTGCATCT
>JBARNF010000151.1:0-1913 GCA_049802835.1 Bradyrhizobium sp. | reverse complement strand
GTGCAGCGCCGTGCCCTGCTGGATCTTCTCGATCGCCTGATGCATGCCGGCGCGGAGATGGCGGTTGCCGACGACGTCGCTCGCCGATTTCGTCGCTGCGATCAGCGGCACGCCGGCCATCAGCATGGTGCCAAGCGTGCGGGCGAAGCGCGCGGTGTCCTGCTGCAGCAGGAAGCCGCCAAGCAGTGGCAGCCGCAGCGCGAGCCGGTCGAGGCGCCGGCGGCGGCCGGGATCGGCCATGATGAATGCCACGACGGCGCCGAGGAGCGCAACGGCGGCAACGCCGCCGATCACGATCTCGAGCCAATGCTCCTTAAGCGCCAGCATCAGCTGGATGGTGAGCGGCACCGGCTTGCCGCTCTGGGTGAAGATCGGGGCCATCGACGGGATCACGCCGCCGGCGATGATCGCGAGCGTGGCGAGGCTGAGCACGATCAGCATCGACGGATAGATCAGCGCCGACTGGACGCGGGCGCGGATCTCGGCCCGCCGCTCCAGGAGCTCGGCGAGCTCGGTCAGCACCTGGGCGAGCCGCCCGCCGGCCTCGCCGGCGCGCACCACCGCGATGTAATCGGCGGGAAAGGCGCGCGGCTGCGCCTGCATCGCCTCCGACAGCGGCCGGCCATTGAGGACATCGGCGAGCAGCGCCTCGACCAGGGTCCTCAGCCGCGCCGCGGAGGCCTGCGTCTGCACGATGCGCAAGGCATCGTCCATCGGGATGTCGGCGCCACACAGCGTGGAGAATTCGCGGGTGAACGCCAGCAGGTCGCGATGGCCCGCACCGCCACCGAACGTGATCTCGCGATTCCACCACGCCGTGCCGGCGCCGTCGGCCGCCTGCATCTGGAACGGCGACAGCCCCTGCGTCCACAAGGTCGCGCTTGCCGCATCCGCGGACGCAGCCTCGATCGTCCCCTCCGCGAAGGAGCCGTCGGTGCCGTAGGCGCGGTAGAGGAAGCGCGGCATCAGTCGAGAATCCTGCGTCCGGTGTCCTCGACCCGCCGCCGTGCCGGTGCGCGGCGATGCGGGCCTTCGACCGCCATGTAGCGGCGATATTCGTCGGTCACGTTGCGCGCCTCGTCGAGGCTGCGCATCACGTGCGGACGGATCAGGATGATCAGCTCGGTCTTGCCGATGACGTTGTCGCGGCTGCCGGCGAAATTGCCGACGAACGGAATGTCGCCGATGATCGGCAGCTGGCTGCGGCCGGTGGTGCGACCGTCCTGGATGAGCCCACCGAGCACCAGCGCATCGCTGTCGTTGACCACCACCGACGTCTTGATCTTGCGCTGCCGGATGGTCGGCGAATCGATGTTCGAGGACGTGGTCGGCGCCACGCTCGACACCTCCTGCTCGATGTCGAGCAGTACCCGCCCGCTCTCATTGATGCGCGGGACGATCGACAGGATCACGCCCGTATCCTTGTAGCTCACCGAATTGACGATCGGCGCGCCATTGGTCAGGGTCGAGGTCGCCGACTGCGTCGTGATCGGCACCTGGTCGCCGATCTGCAGCACCGCCGGCTTGTTGTCCATCACCGTCAGCGACGGCGAGGAGACGATGTTGACGTTGGTGATCTGGTTCAGCGTGTCGATGGTCGCGGCGACGTTCGCCGCGGTCAGCGCATAGGAGAAGCCGGGGAAGACCGAGCTGACCGCGCCGGAGGCCGCCTCCGTCAGGGTGAACTTCGAGCTGTTCTTGCGCATGTACCATTGCACGCCGAAGCGCAGCTCGTCGTTCAGGGTGACCTCGGCAATGGTGGCCTCGATCAGCACCTGGTTCGGCATCTGGTCGAGCCGCTCGATCACCTGCAACACGCGCTTATAGTCGGCATTCGCCGCCTCGATCAGGATCGCGTTCTTGGCCTCGTCGGCGACGATGCGCAGCCGCGGCCCATCCGCATCGCCCTCGCG
>JBARNF010000150.1:0-1768 GCA_049802835.1 Bradyrhizobium sp. | reverse complement strand
GCCGTTGGCCGAGCGCCGTCAGGTCACCGGCCTGCACCCAGACCGCGCGCCGACAATCGTCGCCGGCGCGGCGATCATGCTGGCGGCGATGCGCGAGTGCGGCCTCGCCGCGATAACCGTCAGCGAGCACGACATTCTCTACGGCATCGCGCTCGAACTCGCCGCGGCGAACTGACAGTTGACTTCCTCCCACGCCTTAAGTCGTGGGATCCCTAAGCCGCGCATCGCGCGGCCTCGGTGATTGACGTTTCGCCGGGTCCGCCGATTGGCACAACTGGCCCAATCGGTCTTACGATCCCTCCACGTCCAGTGACCTCGAGTCCCGTGGCCAGAATGTTCTTCGCTGCGTTTACGTCCGCGTTGGCTTGATGTCCACATACCTGACATAGAAAAGCCGCTTGGTTCTTGCGGTTTTCTAGGACCGTGTGGCCGCAGGCGTTACAACAAAGACTTGTATAGGGAGCGGGTACGCGGATCACTTCAACGCCGGCGGCGGCCGCCTTTTGCTCTAAGCGCAGCGCGAAGGTGCTCCATCCTTGACGCGCGATCTCCCGGTTGAGCCCGCTCTTGGCGCGTACGTTCTTGCCCGGCGCCTCGATGCTGCCCTTGGCGCTACGCATCATGTTTTTCACCTTGAGGTTTTCGATCACGATCAGATCGTTTTCGATTACCAGCTGAGTCGTGACTTTCTCGCGCCAATCGTTTAAGCGATCGGCCTGGCGGGCGGCAAGCTTCGCGAGCGCGAGTTTGGTTCGCGCCCGCCTATTTGAACCCTTGCTCTGCCGCGCCAGCTTGCGTTCTAGCCGCAGTTTGCGCTTGAACTCCGGGGCGCCTGGTTGCGGAGCGCATAATTGAAGGCCGTCACTCGTTGCGACGCTTACCGCAATGCCAAGGTCGAGGCCGATTTCTTTGCCAGTTGTGCTGCGCTCGATTGCCGGCTGAGGCGCCGCGAAGGCAACGTGCCAGCGGCCGGCGGCGTCTTTGGTGACGCGGCCCATGCCGAAGTCGGGCGGCAACGGCCGCGAAAGTCGGAAGCGCACGGCGCCGCATTTGGGCACCCGCACTGTGGCCCACCGCCCGCTTAGCTTGCGAATGCTGACGTCGCGGATGCAGAAGCTTTCGTGCTTACCGACCTTGCGCCAATTCGGGCGGCGGTGTGAGCCGCGCCACCAGTTGCGGCACGCTCGCTCGAAGTCGCGCATCGCCTCCTTTTGAATAGAGGAGGAACCTTCGGCTAGCCACGTCCCGCGACGAATCTCCGGTAGCTGTCGGCCGCGCTCGGCGAAGCTCGGCGGCTTTTGCCCGGCTACGCGTCGGTCGAAGTGATTGAACTGCTCTAGCACGAGATTCCAAATGAAACGCGTGTCGTTGCAGTGCCGAGCGCAGATCGTTTCCTGCTCGGGCGTTGGGTATAGGCGGTAGCGGTGGGCCATCAGGCGGCGACCTTCTGGTTCTCGACGTAGCGTTTGACGACATCCCTCGGGCACCAGACGATGTGGTGCTTCGCGGAGTAGACCGTGGTGTTCGTCGACTTGTACTGCACCTAGACACGAACATACGTTCTGGCGCAGACGGAACCCGCGCTGCGCACGGGCCGACCCTTGACCCACGATTGAAGTCATGGGGTTGCGGGTCGGTTTTGCTCAAACCCGGCTCAGGCCAGGTTCGCGCTACGCGGATAAACCACGGTCGGGTCGGTCATTACGTTGACGACGGCAGGCTTGCCGCTCGCGAATGCGCGCTCCAGCGCCGGCCGCAGATCGTCGGG
>JBARNF010000149.1:0-2049 GCA_049802835.1 Bradyrhizobium sp. | reverse complement strand
CAATTGCGGCGGACGCAGCTCCGGCTGCTCGCTTGCGCGCCGTGCTGCCGGGACGTCGCGCTAGGACGATTCCTCGACGGCGATCCGATCCAGGCGCAGTCGATGCCGATGATCGGTGAGCAGCCGTCCGCCGCCGATTACGGCTGCAAGCGTCCCCAGCCCGGTGCCGCCTGCGATCAGGAACATGATCAGCAGCTGATATTTGACGGCGTCGACGGGCTCGACGCCCGCGAGGATCTGTCCGGTCATCATCCCCGGCAGGGAAACGAGCCCAATGGCCGCCATGCCATTGATGGTCGGCATGAAGCCGCCGCGCAGCGCATCGCGGATCACCGGGAGGAGGGCCTGATATCGCGTCCCTCCCAAGGCGAGGCAGGATTCCACCGCGGCTCGTTCGCGGACTACGCCGTTCACCAGCAGATCCAGGCCCAGACCCACGCCTGTCATGGTGTTGCCGAGGATCATTCCGAGCAGCGGCAGAGCGTAGCGTGGATGATACCAGGGTTCGGGACGCAGCTGCGTGAGCAGCGAGAACATGGTGACGGTGCCGGCTGCGAGCAGGGTGCACCCAGCACCCAAGCCGTAGGTCCAAAGCCCCAGCAGACGTCGCTTCTGACGGGCGACGATTTCCCGCGATGCGAACAGCACCATGATGAAAGCAGCAAGCGCCGTCCACAGCAGGGAAACGGCGGCGAACAAGAAAGTCAGCACGTATCCGACGAGCACGAGCTGAACCACCATCCTCACGCTCGCGACCGCGAGTTGCCGTTCAAGCCTGAGCTGCAGCGCAATCGAGAGCACGCCGTTCATGATCACGAGAAGCGCAGGCAGGATCAAGTCGCTATAACCGAGCTGAATGTAGTTCATAGCTGGCGCTCCTCGATCCGGCCGCCGCTCGCCATCGTGAACAAGCGCGATCCGATGCGCCGCGCCTGAGCGCTGTCGTGCGTGCTCCAGATCACGCTTGTACCGGTCGACCGACGCTCGGCGACGATGGCTTCGACAGAAGCAGTTGATGTCGCATCGAGGGCCGAGGTCGGCTCGTCCAGCAACAGCACGCGCGAGTCCAGCAGGAGAGCCCGCACCAGCCCGAGTCGCTGCCTCTCCCCGGTGGAAAGTCGCCGGATCGGCCACGCACCGCAATTCGATGGCAGTCCGAGGCGCTCGGCCAGCGCCATCGCTTGATCCCATGCGGCGAAATGATCCCGCACCGTGTCTGCCCACCACCCCGGCTCCGTCGCCACGTAGGTGACCTGCCTCCGCCAGACCGGCGCCGGCATGGAGTCTCTCGGCTTGCCGTCCAATTCAACAGAGCCCTCGTTCGGGTCGAGATCGGCGATGGCGCGAAGCAGCAGCGTCTTGCCAACGCCGGACGGTCCTTGCAGCGCAATGCATTCGCCGTCGAGCACTTGAAACGATGCCGAGATCTGCAGGCGCGTTAGCCGGTGGACAGTGAGCATTGATCGACCCCTGGAACGTCTTGCGGTGGCCCGGGTCCTTGGCTAGTTTATTGAAACGGGGATATCCAGTCTCCCCGTCAGACGGTTCCGTCCAAGCACTGATCAATGCTCCTCGGTGAGATGGTTGCGCGCGAGCGCGCGGCCACACCGAGTCATGGATTGGGAGCCGCTACCATGATGGTCTCAACAACGCGCCTCGGGCGCATCGCTATCCTCTGGCGGGGCGATGAGGCGGCGCGACGCAATATTTCATCAGAGACCAGCCGGTTCGGCGCCGTGTTCGCGGCGCTCGGCGATCTCCAAATCGATGCCGAGGCGGTGGTCTATGAGGACGACGTCCTCGACACCGTTCGCGCCCGGCTCGCCACGTTCGATGGTGTGCTCGTCTGGGTCAACCCGATTCACGAGGGGCGCAATCGCGCCAATCTCGACGCGCTGCTGCGCGAGGTCGCGGCGCGCGGTGTGTGGGTGAGCGCCCATCCCGATGTGATCCTCAAGATGGGCACCAAGGAAGTGCTCCATCGGACGCGTATGATGGGCTGGGGCTCCGATACGGCGCTCTATCGCACGCTCGAGGCGATGCGAGCGG
>JBARNF010000148.1:0-3369 GCA_049802835.1 Bradyrhizobium sp. | reverse complement strand
TTGACCAGCATCAGATAGGGCGCGACCAGCGCCCAGGCGGGACCGGCCAGCCAGGCGACGTAGAGCGCGATGAGATCGATGCCCCAGACCGCGCCGCAATTGATCCAGAGCACATCGACCGTGGTCAGCGCCTCGCGGCCCCCGAACATGACGTCGTTGACGAAGCTGCGGAAGCGGTCGCCGGTGTGCTCCTCGACCTGGTGGATCATGTAGCCCGGCGAATGCAGGAAGATCAGCAGCAGCGGCCACGGCCAGCCGGCCGCGAGCAGCGGCACCAGGACCAGGAGCGCCGCCGCCATGAAGCCGGCGGCGGCGACCCAATGGCGGGTGAGAATGTCCAGCATTCGCCATTGATGCGCGAGTCGGACGGGCTTGCCAAGCCGGGTTCCACGGGCAGAAGCAGCAGAAGCCGGCCGGAGCGCGCCGCGCCCCGGGTGCGACGTCATCACTTGCCGGCCATCACCGGCGGCCTGACATGCTCGACGATGACATCCTTGACGACGCTGTCCGGACCGTGATGCGCGAGTCGCGGCTGGTCGAGACACGCGAGCTGGAGGACGAGCTGGTGCGGCTGGTGCTGTTCCTGCTGGAGCCTGACGCCGCACCGGCGAGATCGGCTTGATCAGGCAATCGACTTGATCACGAGGAGTCGCGCTGCGCATGCGGCGGACGCCGTGCGAGCCCGTTCGGCGCCGTCTCGGACGACGGATGGCTGCGAAGCTCGCGGATGGCGCGCGACAGCTCCCGATCCGACATCGGATGCACGGCCGAGTCGGAACGGCCGTTGGCCGGAGCGGCGCGGCGCTCGCCAGCGGGACCAGCACCGGCGAACAATCGCCGGATCAGGTCGAGGAACGCAATGTGGGGCACGACTGTTCTCCCGAGGCTGCGCCCGGCTACCACCCGCATCTCGCGTGCAACTGTAGCTCGGAACCGCCGGCCGCATCGTCTCATTTGATACGCGTGAGGATGACGGGCACGATGGCGATGGATGCGAACCGAACCGTCATCACCAAGCTCAGGGAGCATTCGCGGATCGCGAACGACGACCTCGCCGAGATCAGGACTCTCAGCTTCGCAACGCGCGAGCTGACCGATCATGAGGACCTGATCCGCCAGGGCGACGAGCCGGACAAATCCGTCGTGGTGCTGTCCGGGTGGGTGGCACGCTATCACCTGCTGCCGAGCGGCGCGCGGCAATATCTCTCGTTCCACATGCCGGGCGATTGGCCGGATGCCCAGGCGCTGTTCCTCGACCGCATGGATCATTCGGTCTGCGCGATCGGAGCGGCCGCCGTGGCCAGCGTGTCGCACAAGGAGCTGATCCGGGCGATGAGCCGGCGCCCGGCGCTCGGCTTCGTGATCTGGCGCGAGACCCTGATCGACGCGGCGATCTTCCGCGAGGCGATCACCAACAACAGCGCGCGCGCCAAGCCGGCGCGTATGGCGCATCTGTTCTGCGAGCTGTTCTACCGCGCGCGCTCGATCGGCCTCGTGCGGGACGACCGGCTGCAGCTGCCGGTCAGCCTGATCCAGCTCGGCGAGGCCTTGGGCATGGCGATCGCAACCATCAACCGTACGCTGGTGGAGTTGCGTGCCAGCCGCGCGGTCGATTTCCGCGGCGGCACGCTGATGGTTCACGACTGGCCGCGGCTGTGCGCGATCGGCGAATTCGATCCCGTCTATCTCCACTTGAAGAAGCAGCAGCGCTGAGGCGGAGCCTCAGATGCAAAGTCCGATCACCTTGATGCTGAGATGGCAGTCCTTGGACGAGGATGCCGGCGGCTTGGCGCCCCAGCGCGTCGCCGCCCTCGCCTCGCTCTTGGCAGCACTGGTGGCCCCCGCTTTGGGCGCGGTCTGCGCGACCACGGCCTTGCTCTTGCCTTTGGGCTTGTCCGCGTTGTAGTCGCCCGCGATCACCATGGCCCAATAGACACGCTTGCCGCTCGCGGTCCTGGCGCTGGCAATGCCGACCTTCGTTGCCTTCGGCAGCAGCAGGTTCTTGCGATGGCCCGGCGAGTTGATCCATTGCCCGAGCGTCTTGTCGAAATTGTCATAGCCATAGGCGATGTTCTCGGCGGCCCGGCCGGCTTTCGATGGCGCGACGCGGCGCGTGAACGGTCCGAGCACCTCGTGGCTGAGATCGTCCTTCTCGGCCATCGCGCGGGCCTGCTCCGTCGCGATGCGGTCGAGCGTGGCATCGCGCGTCACGCGGCCCTCGCCATTCCTGAGCCGGAACGCCGAGATCTGGTCGGCCGGCGCCGTATCCTCGGTAGCCGCCGCGTGAGCCGACAGCGCCAGCAGCGCTGCAACCAAAACCGCGCGAAAGCCGCGCAACGTGAAACGAAGCTCCCGCATACTTGGACACGTACTCATAAATCCGGAGTGGTAAGCGCAGCTCAATCGCCGTTTCGGTCCGAAGCGACGGACATGCTGCACCGCCGCGGAACCACCCGATATGACAATGCCGGAATTCAGTCCAATGCGGGAGGTCGATACTTCTCTAATCTATTTCGACACTTTGTGCCAAGTCGGCGCCACCGTGCTGGCGGGCGCGGCCTCCGAGATCGAGAACGTCAGCCACGTGTTCCAGCCCGACGGTCGGTTGGCGGCGTCGAACTCGCCATATCCCTTCAACCCCAGGAACGCCTGATTGCCGCCGATCGGGAAAATATATCCGATCTGCGGGCCAAAGCCGAGGACGCGCGAGCGGAAGCCGCCGAGAACGGCGGGCTGACCGAAGTCGTCGGTAATCTGCTGATAGGCGTAGCCGACGAAACCGACGAAGACCTGCTTCGACAGGAACTGCGACACGCCCCAGTCCAGATGGAAATCGATGCCGCTCTGGTATCGGGTATCGGGATTCTTGAAATTGTAGGTCAAGCCGCCGACGGCCGAAAATTCCGTGCCGGTTGCCGAATTCAAATAAGTGTAGCCGCCGCCAAAGTCGATCGCGCCGTGACCGATGCCGATGTTGGCTAGCCGATTCGGACTGTAGTCGCCGACGGGAATATCGCCGGCGCCGTAGACCATGGTGTTGTGGACGCCGTTATTCCACTTCAGCTTCACGGTCGGATAGAGATCTCCATAAGAAACGAGGGCGTCTTCGAGGAATCCGGTGCGCGTGCTGACGATCGGCCCGGCAACACTCGTCAACGTACCGGCGAGGCTTGCGGAATTTCTGCCGTAGACGCTGGCCAGCGTCGCCGACAACTGGCCGCCGAGTACGGGTGTCGCAAACGTGTAGGTCGGCGCGATGAACATCAGATCGGCTTGGCCGCGCAAAGCCAGATTGAGATCGATGTTGACGGTCGGAGAAAATCGTCCGACCTGGAACTCGCGCGACGCCGCGGCCGCGCCTGAGGCACC
>JBARNF010000147.1:0-1557 GCA_049802835.1 Bradyrhizobium sp. | reverse complement strand
GGCTTCGATCCCCGAGGATGAAAAGCCGTTCCAGCGCCGGCTGATGGAAGTCTTCGCCGGCTTCACAGAACACGCCGACTACAACGCCGGCCGGGTCATCGATGAAATCCAGCGCCAGGGCAAGCTCGACAACACGCTGATCTTCTACGTCTGGGGCGACAACGGTTCTTCCGCTGAAGGCCTCAACGGCACCATCAGCGAGCAACTGGCGCAGAACGGAATTCCGACCAAGATATCGCAGCACCTCGAGGCGCTGAAGGAACTCGGCGGGCTCGATGCGCTGGGCGGCCCCAAGACCGACAACATGTATCACGCCGGCTGGGCTTGGGCCGGAAGCACGCCCTACCGGTCGACCAAACTGGTCGGCGCGCATTTCGGCGGCACCCGGCAACCGATGGCCGTCGCATGGCCCAAGGGGATCAAGCACGACGCCACGCCGCGTCCGCAGTTCCACCATGTCATCGACATCGTGCCGACGATCTACGAGCAGCTCAAGATCGCACCGCCCAAGGTGGTCAACGGTTTCGAGCAGGACCCGATCCACGGCATCAGCATGAGCTACACGCTCGTCGACGCCAAGGCGCCTGGCCGGCGCAAGACACAGTTCTTCGACATCATGGCTAGCCGCGGCATCTACCACGACGGCTGGTTCGCGAGCGCCCCCGGGCCGCGCGAGCCGTGGGTCGGAGGAATCCCGAAAGGCATCAAGGAGTGGTCGCCGCTCACGGACAAGTGGGAGCTCTACAATCTCGACAAGGACTGGAGCCAGGCCAACGACCTGGCCGCCGCCAATCCGCAGAAGCTCGAGGAGATGAAGGCGCTGTTCCTGCTCGAGTCCACGAAGAACAAGAACCTTCCGATCGGCGGCGGCCTGTGGTCCACCGCGCTGTACCATCCGGAGGACGCTCCCGCGTCGTCGCTCACCGAGTGGACCTTCGACGGCCCGATGACCCGGATGCCGGAATCCGCCGCACCCAAGCTCGGCAAGGTGGACAGCCTCGTCAGCATGGACGTCGACGTGCCGGTGAACGCCAACGGCGTGCTCTACGCGCTGGCCGGCTTCTCCGGCGGCGTCACCTGCTACGTGATGGACGGCATCCTGAGCTACGAGTTCAACCTGTTCGAGATCACGCGGACCAAGATCAGGGCGAGCGAAAAGCTGCCGGCCGGCAAGGCGAAGATCGAGGTCGAGTCCAAACTCGTCGACAAGATCGGCGGGCCGATGAACGTCACGCTGAAGGTGAACGGCAAGGTGGTCGCGCAGGGCACCGTGCCGGCGGCGATGTCGCTTCACTTCACCTCGAACGCGACCTTCGATATCGGCCGCGATCTCGATTCACCGGTATCGCTCGACTATTACGACAAGGCACCTTTCGTGTTCAACGGTACCATCGGCACCACGAAGATCACGTATCTGAGGAAATAGCAGCTCAGCTGCGCGGCTTCATGCGCAGGCCAGCAACAGACGCAACAAGAATCATATAGCCGTCATCTGCGGTGACGATCGAACACAGGTTCAATACCTAACATTGAGGAACGATCCATGAAGAAGCCAAC
>JBARNF010000146.1:0-13868 GCA_049802835.1 Bradyrhizobium sp. | reverse complement strand
CTGAACAGCTGGGCGGCGGCCGGAGAGACAGCCTGCCCGGCGAGCAGGCACGACAAAACGGGCACAAGCCATAGCCGCCCGCTGCGCCGGAATCTGGTGAACCCGCGACCTCTGGTCATCATCCCTGCTTTTGACCGAAAACGCGGCGAATTCAAGCCTCTACTGAGCCAGCCGGGGAACCGCAGCCCAGGCCGCGCGGCTTGGTCGCAGGCTCGCGCCGAGGGGCCAGCGGCCGCGATCGCCCGCGTTGCAGGAACTTCAAATCGGCGGCATCTGTTGCTCCGGTCAACCGGCATAAAGGATGCTTCTGGTAGATTCGAGGTGCGTCATGAGTCCGTTGCCGACTCGTTGCACACAGTTTGGTAGGCGTGGAGACCACAGTGCTGGACATGTTGAAGGGACGCCGCCACGGCGGGGCCGAAAACGCCGACATCGGCCTCGGCACCATCCGCAAGCCGGTCATCGGCCTTGCGCTCGGGGGCGGCGCGGCCCGCGGCTTCGCCCATATCGGCGTGATCCGGACCTTGATGGCCCACGGCATCGTCCCCGACGTCGTCGTCGGCACCTCGATCGGCGCCGTGGTCGGCGGTGCCTATGCGGCCGGCCAGCTCGATACGTTGGAGGAATGGGCGCGCAGCCTGCAGATGCGCAACATCCTCGGCTATCTCGACATCCGCCTGAACGGCTCCGGCCTGATCGGCGGCGAGAAGCTCGCGGCGCAGCTCGAAGCCTCGCTCGGGCGGATCACCATCGAAGAGCTGCCGATGAAGGTCGCGACCGTGGCCACCGAGATCCGCACCGGACACGAGATCTGGCTCACCCATGGCAGTCTGGTCGACGCGATGCGCGCCTCCTACGCCCTGCCCGGCATCTTCGCGCCGGTGCTGATCGGGGATCGCTGGCTGGTCGACGGCGCCATGGTCAATCCGGTGCCGGTGTCGGCGGCGCGCGCGCTCGGCGCCGAGATCGTGATCGCCGCCAACCTGTCGAGCGACGTCTTCACCCATTCGACGACAATCTATTCCCATGGCCAGCCGGTCGAGGTGCCGGAGACGGTGATCGAAACCACCCCGCCCCGGCGCCGCTTCGGCAAGCTGTTCTCACCCGAGCGCGCGGTGAAGCGGCAATTCTTCGGCGGCGGCGGCCGGCCGGGCATCTCCTCGGTCATGGTCGACGCCTTCAACATCATGCAGGATCGCATCACCCGCGCCCGGCTCGCGGGCGATCCACCCGATCTCCTGATCTCGCCGCGGGTCGGACAGATCGGCTGGTTCGACTTTCACCGCGCGGCCGATCTGATCGCGTTCGGCACGAGGGCGGCCGAACGTGCGCTGGATTCGATCCAGGACGCGATCGGCGCGGTTGCGCCGAGCGGCGGCGGACCTACGCCGTCTTGATGTACTGACGCAGGGCTTCCTGCTCGTTCTCGTATTCCTGGACGCGCCACTTCACGACGTCGCCGATCGAGATCAGGCCGACGACGACGCCGCCTTCGATCACGGGCAGATGCCGGAACTTGCCGTTGGTCATCACTTCCATGATCGACGCCACGGTGTCCTGCGGCTTGCAGCTCACGACGCGGCGGGTCATCACGCTCGATAGCGGCTCGGTGAGAACCCCGGCGCCGCGCTCGCCGAGCGCGCGCACGATGTCGCGCTCGGAGAGGATGCCCTCCATCCGCGTTCCCGACATCACCAGCACCGCACCGATCTTGCGGTTGGCGAGCAGCTTGGCGGCTTCAGCGAGTGTGGTCTCGGGCTCGACGCTCTCGACCTGATGGCCCTTGACGTCGAGGATCGCACGTACTGTCATGGCTCGTCTCCTTGAGAGGCCGTTTGCGCCTTCTTGAGCGGGCGTCCTTGCGGCCGATGCTTCCAGCAGTTTCGGTCAAGCAAGTCTTCAATCAACAGTCGGGCACCGCACTGGTTGCGTTCTGGTTACATTGCGTTCTGGTTACAGTGCCATCGGCAGGCATGCATCAACGGAAAGAGCCTGCCGTTGTTTCACACGGGGTCGTGCCCCGGTTGCATTGCTGCAAATGATGAATGAAATCACGCCCGCTCGCAAGCGCAGGATCGCGGCAGCTAACTGTCGGTCGCGTCGGAACGCAACGCAGGTGCAGCATCATCCCGCACATGCGGGATCGGATCGAACAGCGCGAACAGGATGAGGCCGGCGATGAAGCCACCGATATGGGCCTGCCAGGCCACGTTGGCGCCGTCGGCGCCGGGCGTGAGGTCTCCCACGCCAAACACGATGTTGACGCCGAACCACACCGCAAGGAAGCTGAGCACGCGCGGATTGCGCAGCGCACGCGCAAGCGACAGGGCCGGCACCTTGGCCGCCGCATCGGCGTCGCCGCGGCTGAACGACAGGAAGCTGCCCTTCACGAACGCGAATCGCATCGCCGCCGCCATGGTGCCGGACACCGAGGCCGACGCGCCGATCATCGGCGCCAGGGCGTGCTCGTGGGTGACGAGATGCGCCAGCGCGCCGGCGGCCGCCGTGACCGCCAGGAACAGGAGGAAGCGCAGCGAGCCGAAGCGGCGGGCGAGCGCGCTGCCGAACGGCAGCAGCCACAGCACGTTGAAGCCGATATGTGTCAGATTGGCATGCAGCAGCGAATAGCTGACGAAGGTCCAGATCTTGGCCGGCGTGCCGCCGGGAAAGGCGCCGTCCATCAGGGTGGAATCGTACCGTTTCGGGACGAAGGCGAACATGTCGATGATCCAGCCGTCCCAATCGTCCGGCAGCAGCACGCGCAGATGGATCGCCGCGATCAGCAGGACATAGGCCGACAGCACACCCGGCAGGTTCAGGATCGGCTCCCGCAGCGTGACCAGCGGCGGCTCTTGCGTGGGGTCTGACGGGGAATCCAAGGGGCCGAACGCTTTCGACGAGAGGAACAGACCGTCAGATAGGCGGCTTCAGCCGCTCTGCGCAAGCGCACATGCAGAGTTGATGCGCGGTCGGGTGGCCTGACAGGGCACGGGATCTGACACGAGAAGCGGGACCTGAAAAGAAAAGAGGGAGGGTTCTGAGAAAACCCTCCCTCGCGAGATCCGCCGGTCTTGTCCGCGTCGGAGAGCCCGGGGTTATCCCCACCCCTCCCCGTCGCGACGACCGGACTTGTTTGACGCCGCCTCGTGTCCTTCATCGTGTCGCGGCGGACCTTCCACCGTCCGGCCGCGAACTGATGAACGTAAACTTAACGACCTCAGCGGCGCTGCCAAGCTCATCGTTAATTTAACCTTAACGCGCGGAAGGCCGGGGGAAAGCCGGCACAATCGCACCATCGGCATGGACGCTGCACAGCCCCTCCTGCACAACAAACCAGGGAGGCGCCTGGACGAAAGCGGGACAGCAATGTCCCGGAAGCGTCGAGGGCGCGAGGGGTCCGAGAGATGAAACATCCGTCCAATCGCGAGTTCTTCGCCTATTGGAATGATCGGCGCGGCCATGCCAAGGCGCCGGAGCGCAGCGACATCGAGCCGGCGGCCGTGCGTGAGCTGCTCGGCGACATCTTCGTGCTGTCCTGCGATGCCGAGAGCGGCTTTCCGTTCCGCATGGCCGGCACGCGGCTGTGCGCGCTGCTCGGCGGCGACGTGAAGGACAAGAGCTTTCCGGCCCATTTTGCCGCCGCGAGCCGCCGCGAGATCGAGGAGATCACGACCGTGGTCTGCGAGGAGACGCTGCCGGCGATCGCCGGCGTCAAGGCGCTGGCCCCGGACGGCGCGACGGCCCATTTCGAGCTGCTGATGCTCCCGTTCGCAACGCGAGCCCATGAGCCGATCAGCCTGACCGGCCTGCTCGCGCCGTTCGAGGCGCCGCGGGGCGCGCTGGGCCCGCTCGAGATGGTCTCCTGGCGCTACATCCATCCGCCTGCCGAGCGCATCGTGCCGCGCGCGCTGCGCAAGCTCGCGCTCGCCCGCGGCCTGATGGTCTATGAGGGGCTGCGCTAGCGCGGCCCTGCTCTCTCGCCTCAACGAGAGCCGGTGAGCGGCGCCAGCGCGCTGCCGTCGGGCGCGAACGCTGCGACGTGATCCGATATGACGAACGAGGTGAGATCGCGCCCCACCACGAGTGGGCCCTGATAGGTCGTGCGCGTGCGCGCGATCAGCGCGGCCTCGGGCACGTCCGGGACCGGCACCACGGTTGCAAACACGATATGCGAGTAGGCTGCGAGCTTCGGCTTCGCCTGCGTGAAGATGCTGCCGGCCTCCTCGGGCGAGGTGTGATGGTCCTCGATCGCACGATAATTCGGATAGCTCTTGATCAGTTCGGGATCGATCAACGCGACCTCGTGGATCAGGAGATCGGCGCCTTCTGCCGCCTTCGCCACGCGCGGATCGGGCTTGGTGTCGCCGGACAGCACGACCTTCTTGCCGTCGAATTCGACGACATAGCCGAACGCGGGCTTGATCTTCTCGCCGTGATTGACCTCGATCGCGCTGACCTTGACGCCGTTGCGGTCGTAGACGACACCCGGCTCGACGTCGGTCGCGGCAAAGGCGACGCCATCAGGCGGATAGTTCTCGTCGTCGATGCGGATGCGGATGTCCTCGGAGAATGCCCTGGTGAGATTCTCCGTCATCGCGACCGTTCCCTTGGGTCCGAACACGACCATCGGCCCCTTGCGCGAGGCCCAGGGCGTGCCGATCCAGCCGCTCAACCACATGTCGGGCAGGCCCACCACATGATCGGAATGCAGATGGGTGATGAAATGCGCGGTGATGGTGCCGAGCGGGATGTTTTTCTGGAACAGGCGGATGGTGGAGCCGCGTCCGAGATCGAACAGCAGCCGCTCAGGCCCGGCCTCGATCAGGGTGGACGCGCTAAAGCTCGACAGCCGCGGCGTCGGCGTTCCGGTCCCGAGCAGGGTCACCTTCATCTCGGCCGCCTCGCAAGTGGACGATCCAGCCGCCGCGCAGGCGAACACCGCCATCGCTCCCCAAAAGCTCCGCATCAACGTCCCTCCGGCCTTCATTGGCGTGTCATTGGCGCGATTGCGCGCCGGCCGTTCTATCAGCTCTGACGGCCCACGTCAGAGGCCAATGCGGCGCACTGCCTTGGGGTACCGTAACGCTGAATTAACCCTGAAGGACTTAGTTTCAGCGCTGGATCATCCGGTCAGCTAACAGCCGGCTTTGAGTGGCGAAACATGGCGTTGCCGAATAAAAAACTCTCCCTTCCGGCCGCCGAGGAGCGCCGCCGTTTCCAGCGGGTCAAGGTCCACCTGCTCGGCCGCTACATGCTGCCGGATCGCCGTGAGTTTCCCTGCCAGGTCATCAACATGTCGCCGGGCGGGCTCGCCCTGCTGGCGCCGGGCATCGGCAATGTCGGCGACCGCGTGATCGCCTATCTCGATCATATCGGCCGCGTCGAGGGCAAGATCACCCGCATCATCGACAACGGCTTCGCGATGACGATCGGCGCGACCGCGCGCAAGCGCGACAAGCTCGCGGCACAGCTGACCTGGCTCGCCAACCGCGACATCCTCAATCTGCCGGAGGATCGCCGCCACGACCGCATCATTCCGCGCAACCCGATCGCGGTGCTGACGCTCGAGGACGGCACCAAGATGACCTGCCGCATCATCGACATGTCGCTGTCGGGCGCGGCCATTGCGGCCGAGACCCGGCCGCCGATGAAATCGCAGGTCATGCTCGGCCGTGTCCAGGCGCGGGTGATCCGAAATCTCGAAGGCGGCTTCGCCATCGAGTTCATCCATGCGCAGCTTGCCGAAACGCTCGAAGAGAGCGTTACCGCGCGGTAAAGCCGCCAGCCTCACATATCCCGCAACTTCACGGAGTACACGGCGCCTGCCACCGCAGGCGCCGTGTGGCGTTCGACCATCGCACGCACCGTCCGACGCGGTTAAAGATCGATGCGGAATCCACGCTGGAGGCTGCAATGACAGCGGTTTCCACCTTAACGCAGCGCATTTGAATCAATCCCGATCGATTCAAATTTTATGCGTATTCGATTCAATAGAACCGCGAATTATCCCTTTGTTTTACTTGGATTTTCGTCAAATCCATCGTGGCGATTTAGCGGCAGCGAAAAATCTTTGTGAGACACATGGTCCCAACGAAAACGGGGGGCCAAAATGGTCAAGCGGACGGGACAGGCAAAAGGGTTGGCGGTGGTCGCCTTCCTGGTGGCGATGGGCGCAGCGGCGCATGCCGGTGATGACCGGGTGCTCTATGCGAGCCTTGGCGACACGACGCGGGCCCCGATCGGCTGGATCGAGTTCTGCACCGAGACTCCCGAAGAATGCCGCAGCAGCGCGTCGCAGCCCCGCGACATCGTGCTGTCCCAGACGGCTTGGCGCGACCTGCTAAAGGTCAATCGCTGGGTCAACGAGAACGTCAAGCCGATCACCGACATGGACCATTGGGGCGTGGTCGAGAAATGGTCGCTGCCGTCAGACGGCTACGGCGACTGCGAGGACTACGTGCTGTTGAAGCGCAAGCTGCTGATCGATGCCGGCTGGCCCCGCGAGGCGCTGCTGATCACGGTGGTGCGCGACAAGAAGGGTGAAGGACACGCCGTCCTCACCGTGAAGACCGACAAGGGCGAGTACGTGCTCGACAATCAGAACGAGAGCGTCGTCGCCTGGACCGAGACCGGCTACCGCTTCGTCAAGCGGCAGTCGCAGAGCGACCCGAACGTCTGGGTCTCGCTCGGCGACGGTCGCCCGGCAGTGGCCACCGCCAGCGCCAGAGAACGCTGAAGCGTCCGCGAGCGCTGATCAGAGAGGCAACGAAAGAATTCGAGTTACGCGACCCGGTCACATCCCCACCCCTCCCCGTCCCAGACCGGTTCGCGCGCGGCCAGGCCTCCCCCAAGGCCTGGCCGCAACTTTTTTTGGCCTTGCTTTGCCGATAGGTCGCAGGAAGGGCGCGGCAGCTGCCGTCCAGCTTGTCTCCCCTGATGGTCAGGTTTAGGTTGTCGGCATGATGATGATCCTGCGAAGCGCAGCGCTGCTGGCGGCAGCCCTGACCCTGGCCAATTGCTGCATGACCGCGACCGGCTGCAGCGGACCGCTTGCGTCAGCCGATGCAATGGCGGGCGCCCCCGTGGCGGCCAACCCGGTGGTGGTCACCGCTCCCGCCGTCGCGGGACCGCAGACCACCGCGGCTGCGGCCGACTGGGACGGCCGCGTTGCGTCGTCCGAGGCCGACGCCGAGATGGCGATGGAGCCCGACATCGGGACCCAGCGCAAGGGCGCCAAGCGCCGCGGCAACGCCCGTGTCGACGCGATGTCGTCGCAGTCGAGCTCAGGCTCTCGCGGCCGCATGAGCTGGGAGGAAGAGCAGGCCGCCGACCTCGCCGACGAGGCCCGCCTGAAGCAGAAGCTCACGATCTGCCGGAACTGCGGGACAGCCGAGTAACCGTCTGTCTTTTCAGCATTTTTTCGCCCTCCCCCGGACGCTCCGGGCGCTGGACATGCCGCCGCCGCGAAACCGCCGGCCGTCCGCGCGCTTTCGGGCTTGCGGGCCACTCTTTTGTCGGATTTGCTAATAAAACCTTGGTGAGGGAACGTCCCGCCGGGCGCATAGCTTATGGCCGTGCGGGGATCCCAGTTGCTTTCGAGTTTTCCGCCTCTCCCGGTTTTGGGAGGGCATCCGAATGTTTTTCGATTTAGGGTGGTTTCGTGATGAACCCGGTGACGCGCGACACCAGACGCTATCCCGATAAAGCCAGTACCCCTGTCGTCAGGAGCTCTCAGCCGATCGCGCTCGCGGCTGCCATCTTCGTGGTGCTGATCGCGGGCATCGGCGGCATCGTGCTCTGGCGGGCCTATGGCGGCACACCTGCCGATGCCGAGCGCGGTGCGGTCACGCGGCAGCTGCAGGCGCGCACGGTGCAGGCATCCGAACAGCTCGTCGAGAAGACCAAGGGCCTCGAAGCCACGCAGCAGGAATCGATCGACCAGCTGCAGATGGTGCAGGAGCAGCTGCAGAGCATGCGCCGCCTGCTCGCAACCCAGCAGGCCGACACCAAGCGCCTGTCGGACCAGGTCTCGACCCTGAAGGACGCCATCGACGGCTTGCGCCAGTCCTTCGCCAGCACGCAGAGCTCGGAGCAGGCGTCGCCGCCGGGCAACCGCAGCATCCGCGCGCGAACCCATGCCAGCCGGAGCGGACATCGACACCGTCGTCGCTCGTGACGCGGCTCGTAAACTCACGGCCGAATTTTCCCGGAACCTTGTGAAGTGCTTCACAGATCGACGCGGCGATTCACGCCATCCTGATTTCACCGGATGGCGAGCCAATTTCAGGATGGCGCCAAGGCCAATTTCAATATCCGGGGCTGGCAAGGTCGTTGGCGCTATACTGCGCCGACGACCTTGTTCTTTCCGGGGCCGAGATTGATCGCAGACCCCGCCTGGACCGGCCCGTGGCCACGGCTCTCCGGCTGGTGATTTGCTTTTCACGGGAAGTTCTCTGCTCAATACCTGCCCCACCTTTGGCGCCAACATTCGCTGAAGTGCGGCCCAGAGAGTGAGCGAATGTTGGCGCCGGATCACCAGAGAGGAGCGCCCATGTCCGCTGAACCAGCACCGACGTCCGATGTCATCGGGCTGACCAAAGTCGCCCCCTTTTCACGCCGCGGCTTCATGACCGCGTCTGCGGCCGTGACGGCGGGCTACACGCTGGCCGCAGGCCCCGTGCGGGCCGAGGTCATCACCACCGACACCAGCGGCCTCAATGCCGGCGATGCGAAGATCAAGGTCGCCGACGGCGAGATGCCGGCTTATTTCGCGAGACCTGCGAGCGCCAGCAATCCGCCGGTCGTCCTGGTCGCGATGGAGATCTTCGGGCTCCACCAATACATCAAGGACGTGACGCGCCGCCTCGCCAAGCTCGGCGTCCTCGCCGTCGCGCCGGACTACTACTTCCGCAAGGGCACCGACCTGACGAAGATCAGCGACATCAAGGATCTGCTGCCGATTGTGAATGCAAAACCGGATGCGGAGCTGTTGTCGGATCTCGACGCCACCGTCGCCTGGGCCAAGTCACAGGGCGGCGACACCTCGCGCCTCGGTATCGTCGGCTTCTGCCGCGGCGGCCGCACGGTGTGGGAATATGCGGCCCACAATGCCGGCCTGAAGGCCGGTGTCGCATTCTACGGTCCGCTGATCGATCCGCCCAATCCGGTCTGGCCGAAGAGTCCGACTCAGCTCGCGCCGGACATGAAGGCCCCCGTGCTTGGTCTCTACGGCGAAGCCGACACCGGCATTCCCGTCGCCAGCGTGGAAGCGATGAAGGCGGCGCTCGCCGACAACAAGAAGACCGCGGAGTTCAAGATCTATCCCGGCGCCCCGCACGGCTTCCATGCCGACTATCGTCCGAGCTATCGCAAGGACGCCGCCGATGATGGCTGGGCGCAGATGCAGAAGTGGTTCAAGACGTATGGCGTGCTGAGCTGACTGACGTGCTGAGCTGACGTTGCGATGCGATAGTCACTCGCCAAGCACCGATCTCGAAGCACCAATCTCGCTCGGCGCATCGGCGCCGGGCGAGAGCTTGTTGATCGACGCGACCCGCTGATCAGTGCAGGCGCGATCCGTTGCGGCGCGCCTTGGCGTGTTCTTGGGCTGGTTGCCGGGTGCCCCGCTCGAGCTCCCAGACCATCCAGACCAGCGCGATGCCGAGGCTGACGACGACGCCCATGAAGAGGAACGTGAGTTCAGGGGATGTGAGTGAGTTCATCATGCCTGTGTCCCATGCAAGCGGTGCGCCAGCGCCTTCTCCACTGGATCGCAGCATCAACAAATGGTGCCGACAGATCGTTAATGCGAAGTGACCGGCTCATCCGGCGACTCCGCGCAAAGTCTCATTGGCACACTTCGACATTGCGGTAGCGCCAGCCGTGCGCCGTCCGAACGCGCTGACGGGCCACGTAGCAGCCGCCGAGATCCTCGTAGGTGTAAGGATAGTAGTCCGAATAGCCGCCATAGTAATAGGGGTATCCGAACCCCAAACCGATACCGAAGCCGGGACCGAAGCCGCGATAAAATCCGCCATGGTGGAAGCCGCCGAAGCCGCCATGGCGGAAGCCGCCCGGCCCGTGCGCCGAGGCCACGCCGGGCACCATCATCGATGCGATCACCCCGCCCGCCAGCAATCCCAACAACATCTTACGCATCGATCCGTCTCCAAATCCAACCGACGCAACGACAGCCGTCATTGCAGCGTTCATCCTTTAAGCCGGATTTGGAACAACTCGCAGGCAAGCCCGCTCACATCTGCGCGACTTTGGTGTCTCCTCGTCAAACCCGCCGTTGCGAGCAACATTCAGCAACCCCTGCAGATGCTCTTCACCTTCTGATCGACGGTCTTGTTTTCCTGCCGGATCTGCGCATCCGCGGAATCGTCGGGCCCGTTGGGTCCGGTGCCTCCGGCAGCGCCACGACCGATGCCGGTGGTGACGCGCGAGCCAGCCCCCGTCCCGCTGGTCCCAGAACCGGACGACTGCGCCGTGCCGACACTGTTGGTGCCGGGTCGGTTCGGCTGGGAAAGCTGCGAAGCATTACCGGCGCCGCTCGGATCGTTCCGCGAGTCGTTGAGTCCGGCGGCACTTCCCGGCCCGGAGGGGACGCCGCTCACGCCGCTCGTGCCGGCCCTTGCTGCGCCAGCATTGGGCGTGCCGACTGCGCTCGGACTGTTGCCGGCTGCACCACTGCCCCCGGCAGTACCGCCGGCGCTCGCTCCGCCACCGGCTCCACCTGCGCCGCCGCCTCCACCCTGGGCGAGTACGGCGGTCGCTGTTGTGAGACCGACAATCACGATCAACGTGCGCAATGAATGTCTCGCCATAGGACGATCTCCTTTTGAACTTCAACCCGGCGGAAAAGACCGCGTTCCGGAACGAATGCATGTCGGAGATGATTGATGGGGCGAGGAGAGCAAGGGTTCGTGCGCAAGCTGATCGCCTTCGACGACGATACGTTCGACAAGCTCAAGCAACTGGGACGAGATCAGATGCTGAGTCTGCAGGACCTTGCCGACGAGGCGTTCATGGACCTGCTCGAGAAGCACGGCGTCCCGGCCGATCTGAAGGACGCGTTGCGCAGGAGCGCGGCGGCGCACGGCGACAGCGCCGGCCAAGCAGCGCGCAAACCGAAAAAGACGAGGAAGACGGCAGCATGAGCACCGACCCAGATCCGTTCGAACAGGGCGAGCGCGCCGCACGCGAGAACATCCCGGCGGAGGCCAATCCGTATCAGGATGGCAGCGAGCAGCATGCCTTATGGGCGAGCGGTCACGAACGTGTCGCCAGTGCACGCGAGGCCGGAGAGTCCGAGGGGACGTGAGGAGTTGATGATCAGCCGATCACTCGTTCGGCCGCAGCGTCAGCCGATCTTCTTCAGGCCTTTGGTATAGCTCGGTCCCTTGGCAACATAGGACTTGGCCGCGATGCTCATCCGTTCGACCTGCGCGGGTTCGAGCGTCCGGACGACGCGGGCGGGCGCGCCGATGATCAGCGAATACTCCGGAAAATCCTTGCCTTCGGTGATGATGGCGCCGGCGCCGACGACGCTGCCGCGGCGGATATGTGCGCCATTCATGATGATCGATCCCATGCCGATCAGCGCATCGTCCTCGACGGTGCAGCCGTGCAGGATCACGTTGTGGCCGACCGTGCAGTTCCTGCCGACCCGGAGCGGGAAGCCGGGATCGACATGGCAGGTTGCGTTGTCCTGGATGTTGGAGCCCTCGCCGACCTCGATCCAGTCATTGTCGCCGCGAATGACCGCACCGAACCAGACGGTGACCTGCTTGGCGAGCCTGACACGGCCGATCACGGTCGCATTGTCGGCGATGTAGTAGTTGCCGTCCGCCGGCAGCTCGGGCGCCTGCCCGTCGAGTTCGTAGATCGCCATCGAGGCCTCCCGTTCGCGGAAGACCTTGGCACAGCCGCCACCGGCTTTTCAAGCAAGCGCCCGCGACGCGGCGCTCGCCGGAACTAGGTCAGCACACCCGCGGCACGCAGTGTCATCACCAGGAAGGTGCCGGACATCATGCTCCAGAAGCCGGCGATCACGGTCGCCAGCATCACGAACTCGAAACGACGCCGCTCGATCCGGGCGCCACGCAGCGTATTGCGCATGATGATGAAGGGGGCAGCAAACACCAGGAACGGCACCGCAGCGAAGCGCCGCGGCGTGACCCCCTGCTGCAGCAGTTCGAAACCGGGCGGACGTTCGGCATAGGCCTGATAGCCGCTGGCCAAGGCACCGGCCACGGCAAAACCGATCAGGATCGAAAACAGCGAATTGAACGCCTCTGCCGACATCGAACGCACCCACAGACTTACAGAACTGCCCGATGCTGGTTTGGCAAAAACCGGCCGCGCCCGCCACATTATCCTTAAGGAAGGGTTAATGGCGACCACCCCTGACGCCCGGGCCCTTGCCCGTAAGACCCTGCAGAAAGCCGTATTGGCGTGGCATAGTCCGCGATGATTCGCCTCGAGATACCCAGCCCGTCATGACGATGTTTTCGATCCGCAGTGCCCGCCCTTCGAACGGACATGGCCATGCCATGCCGATCGTGATTGGCGGCGTGCTGGCCTCGGCTGCGGTTGCACTCGTCGCCTATCTGCTCTGGCCGACGTGGCAGGCCAGCGCGTTCAAAGGGCCTGAACGCCTGCCGGTCAGCGTCGGCGGCACGCTGTTCAACGTGCCGACGGCGGCCGTGCGCGTGAAGATCCAGCGTCATACCGGCCCGCAGGAGCGCGTCGATCTCGGCTTTGAATATCCCTCGCTGACGCCGCCCGAGGCGCCGCATCACGTCAGTGCCGATCAGTTGGACCTGGCGCCGCAGCCGATCGATCGGATCTTCGTATCGATATCAGCGCATCACGACGCGTTGTCGCCCGAGGCGCGGCTGAGGACGATCTATCCGCGCTATCTGAATTCGACTGCTGGTGTCGCGGTGCAGGACGGGCTGACCATGCGCAGCTTCCGCACTGGGACGCCCTACGACCTCGAGGACCTGTTCGTGGCGGAACAGCCCGCGCTTGTGACCCGCTGCACGCGGGATGCGGCGACGCCGGGCATGTGCCTCAGCGAGCGCCGCATCGAGGGCGCCGATCTCATCTTCCGCTTTCCGCGCAGCTGGCTGTCCCACTGGCAGGACGTCGCCGTCGCCATGGAGCGGCTTGCGGCGCAAATGCACGCGGCGAAGTAGTTCGCGCGCACCTCTCGCAGAGCTGTAGGGCGGGCAAAGTGACGCCGCAAGGCGGCGCGTGCCCACCGTCGACAAGCGCGTTCGGCGCTGAGATGGTGAGCACGGCGCCACAGTGATCTTGCATCAGGAGAAAGCTGGGGTACGCCTTTGCCCACCCTACACGGATGCGTAGCCCGGATGAGCGTAGCGACATCCGGGACCGCTCTCTCCACACACCATTGCTGGCGCGAGGGATCCCGCATGTCGCTTCGCTCATGCGGGCTACTTGTTGCCGTTACTCGACGAGGTCGTCTTCCAGGATTGCCATCTGGAATTGGAACGAGCGATCGTCGTCCTCGTCGTCGACGAACAGCACGCCGATGAACTCCTCGCCGATATAGACTTCGGCGGAATCGTCCTTCTTCGGCCGCGGCACGACGCGGATCTTGGGATTGCCGAACACGCGCTTGAGATAGGCGTCGAGCTTCCTGACTTCCTGAACGTCCACGGCAGTTCTCCAATCGGATCTGTTTTCCGGGCGTGGTTTTAGGACGAGACGACGCCAACCGCCAGCCGTAATTCCCGCAAACAACAGCGGTTCAAAACGTGTGGAAAATCAACGCCCCGGAGCAGCCGCAATCAAAGCCCGATGGCGTTGATCATCTGGTCCATGGTGCGCGACGG
>JBARNF010000145.1:0-13649 GCA_049802835.1 Bradyrhizobium sp. | reverse complement strand
GCCTTGAAGTCGACGACGACGCGGTAGGCGCAGGGCTCGGTGACGATGCCGTCGAACGACACCACCACGATGCCGGCATCGCAGGCCTGTTTGACAGCGCCATTCAAGGCGTCGGGCGACGATGCATTGATGACGATCGCGTCATATCCCTGCAGGATCAGGTTCTGGATCTGCGCCGCCTGGGTCGGCACGTCCTTGTCGGCGGTCGTGAACACGTCGGCGGCCGCGACGACCTTGTCGGCGACCGCTTTCTTGGTGACGATCTCATAGCTCTTGAGCATCGCCTGGCGCCAGGAGTTGCCGGCATAGTTGTTCGAAAACGCGATCTTCTTGCCGCTCGTGTCGGCGAACGCCGACCCGCCGATGATGGTGCTGACGACGGCGCAGCAAGCCACGATGCGAGTGCCGGATGTCATGAAACTCTCCTCCCTGGCGATCTTTGCGGCCCCGACCTTTTCGGACTTCTCGAGTGGACCGCGCGTCACGATATCGCTGCACTGGTCGCTCGACAAGCTGCCCGCGCGGCGCGTGCGCTGGCCGGCCGCCCAGGTCACGATGCGGAGCGATCATGAGAATGACGAAACGCCTCCACAACGAGCCGGGAAGAATCTTCCAAAATCGCGCGCAAGCTTAGAAAGATGCAGTTGCATTCTCTTGGAGGCAGCCCCATGTCCCATGGGCGCTTCATTGCGACGTCTCCTTCAACGAGAGCATCCCATGTCCTTTTATGACGCCACCGTCCCGGCCTACCTTCAGATCCTCATCAGCCTCTCCGGCCTGCTGACGAAGGCCGAAGCCCATTGCGAGACCAAGAAAATTCAGCCCGAGGTGCTGCTCGGGTCCCGTCTCTATCCCGATATGCTGCCGTTTTCGAAGCAGATCCAGCTCGCCTCCGATTTCGCCGCCAAGGGTTGTGCCCGCCTCACCCAGAGCGAGCTGCCTGTCACCCCCGACACCGAGACCAGCTTTGCCGAGCTGCGCCAACGGCTCGCCAACACCGTCGATTATCTGAAGCGTTTCACGCCGGCGCAATTCGAAGGCGCCGACAGCCGCGACGTGACCTTTCCGACCGGGCCGAATACCAACCTGACCTTGAAGGGCCAGGAGTTCATCAACCGCGTCTCATTTCCGAACTTCTTTTTCCACGCCGCGATCGCCCACGGCATTCTTCGACATAACGGCGTCGAGATCGGCAAACGGGATTTCCTCGGGGTCGCCTGAGCTTCGTGGCCGGGGCCGACGCCGCCCACAGGGCGCGGCGTCGGCGTTTAGCTATGAGGCACCCGCGCCGAGCCGGTCACTTTCAAGGCGGCCAGTCGCAGCATGAACATGCTGTCGGCGTGGCGTCGCCAGCACGATTTTCTCTGCATCCCGGCTGCGCTGAACTCCCCCGCAAAATCGAATGGCTCGCCGCCATTGCGCCCTTTCTCGCAATGCACAACTGACCTGCACCGATCCCTTTTCGTGGAAACGAGTCTGATGAGCACATCCAAACTGTTCGAACCGTACAAGCTTGGCCCGATCACGCTGACCAACCGCGCCGTGATGGCGCCACTGACGCGCAATCGCGCAGTAGAGGGCCTGGTGCCAAGCCCGTTGGCCACCGAATATTACGGCCAGCGCGCCAGCGCAGGCCTGCTGATCACCGAAGCGAGCCAGGTCTCGCAACAGGGCCAGGGCTACCAGGACACGCCCGGCATCTATTCGAAGGAGCAGATCGCCGGCTGGCGCAAGGTGACCGACGCGGTGCACGCCAAGGGCGGCCGCATCTTCATCCAGCTCTGGCATGTCGGCCGCATCTCCCACGTCTCGCTGCAGCCCAACGGCGGCGCGCCGGTTGCGCCATCGGCCATTCCGGCCAAGACCAAGACCTTCGTCGGCGGCACCTTCACCGACGTCTCCGCGCCGCGCGCTCTCGAACTGTCGGAGCTTCCCGGCATCGTCGAAAGCTTCAGGCAGGCCGCACTCAACGCGGTCGAGGCCGGCTTCGACGGCGTCGAGATCCACGGCGCCAATGGCTACCTGCTCGACCAGTTCGCCAAGGACGGCGCCAACAAGCGCACCGACGCCTATGGCGGCTCGATCGAGAACCGCGCCCGGCTGATGCTCGAAGTCGCCAAGGCGGTCTCCGATGCGATCGGGCCGGAGAAGACCGGCATCCGCATCTCGCCGGTGACGCCGGCCAACGACGTCTCCGATTCCAACCCGCAACCGTTGTTCGACTACATCGTCGACCAGCTCAACGCGCTGAAGCTCGTCTTCATCCACGTCATCGAGGGCGCGACCGGCGGCCCGCGCGACGTCGCCCCGTTCGACTACGCCTCCTTGCGCAAGCGCTTCAAGGGCGCCTACATCGCCAACAACGGCTATGACTTTGCGCTCGCCAACAAGGTGCTCGACGCCGACGCGGCCGACCTGATCGCCTTCGGACGCCCGTTCATCGCCAATCCCGACCTGGTCGAGCGCCTCAAGACCGGTGCTGCGCTCAACGAGCTCGACCGCGCCACGCTCTATGGCGGCGGCGAGAGGGGCTACACCGACTATCCGACACTCGCGGCATCGCAGGCCGCGGAGTAGCCCGCAGCGTCATCGCGAGAATGCACCGACAGAAAACGGCCGGGATCGCTCCCGGCCTTTTTCACGCAGCGCGGCCCTTCCAGTCAGGTCATGCTTCCCGGCAGGAAGCAGCGCACTTCGATCCGAAGCCCGGTATCGAGCTCGCGATAGTACACGGGCCACACCATCGTCCGGCCTGCGCGATTGGGCTCGGTGACGACGGCGTCCTCCGGCACGGTCCACCACAGGCCCTCGATGCGCACGCGGTAGTGGCCGTCCTTCATCTCCCAATCGATGTCGGAGAGCGCCGTCCCGTCCGCATCCGAGCAACACGGCCCCTTGCCCGAGCGCAACTTCTCGAACCAGCCCTTGAGTGGCGAATTCGCATAGCGTCCGTCGAGATCACGCGCAGTCGCGTCGGATAGCAGCAGAGACTGCACACCCAGGCCTGCTGCGAGAGCAGCTACGCAGATCGTTGCCCGCGCCCAGCGAATGAAAATGGGCTGACGCAAGCCATGCGGCGATGATGAGATCGTCGATACAGACGTTGAAGATCCGTCGCTCATGTCCGCCACCTCGTTGCTCGATGCGAGAGATGCGCAAGAGTTCGGCGACATTCACGGCGGAAATTCGCAGCAAACAATGATTGTCGATGACAATCGCACTGGTGTCGCAAATTCCCGGATGAAGTCGCGAGGTGGGTCACGGCGACAGCGGGAGAACTTCCCGACAACCAGTGGTGAACAGACCCATCGGCGATCGACGTTGCTAATCTGCTCATCTCGAGACGACTCGCCGTCTACAATCCGAAACAGTCAAGCAGCTCGCGCTTCGAACTCACATCCGATAGCTCTGTCCTTCGCGCGAGGCGCCCCAGAGCGACGCAAACGAAAGGGCCGGGATTGCTCCCGGCCCTTTTTCCACCTGCTCGGACGCCTATACGGCCATCGATGGCCTCAAAATTCGGCCCGCACCTTCAGCACCGCCGACTGCTCGAGATACTGGCTGCCCAGCACGGCGTTGTAGCCGAGCGAGATCGACTGGCGCTCGCCGAACGCCACCAGCTTGAACGCGGCGCCGAGCTCGGCCATGTTGCGCTCGGGCGACGGACCCGCCGCGAAGAACGAGCCGGCGCCTCCGGTGAAGCCGGCCGTGACGGTCTGCGCCGTGTTGCCGAACTCGTGCCGCCACGCCGCCAGCGTCTCCAGGCCGAAGCCATAGGTCGCTGTGACCAGCAGCGGAACGGTGGAGCGGAAGCCGAGATTCGAACGGATTGAGTTGGTGGTCTGCTTGGCGATCGCGAGCGCTGCTCCCGCGGCGCTCGTCTCCGTATAGGCCTGCTGATCGAGATGGGCGAAGGTCACGCCGGCAAACGGCGTCAGCACCGCCTGATCCACCTTCACAGGAGCGCCGAACTCGGCACGCGCCAGGGTCAGCCACCCCTTGTGGCCGCCGGACACGGTGTCGGCGAAGCCCGCGAAGGCGATGCGGCGCGTGGTGGTGTAGTCGACCAGCGCGACGCCGGCAGAGCCGTTGACGTACCAGGACGGCTGAACGTAGGCGCCGTACACCGTGCCCTGATAGTGCTGGATGCCCACCGCGTCTCCAGCGGCCGTCCTGTCGTCCATCGCGCTGGTGGCGTAGCCGAAGGCGGCGCCGACGCGGAACGCGGCGTCGATCCGCTGGTCGATGCCGGCCACCAATCCGCCGGTGTTACCGGAATAGCCCGCGACGCCGGCCACGTCATGCTGTGACGTGTTGGTACCGATCAGGCTGCCCCAGACGGTCCGCTCGGGCTCCGGCGCGATGGCCGGTGCCTTCAATGCCGGACGCGCCTTGACCGCACCATAGGCCATCAGCATCGATGTCAGCGCATCGGTGTCGGCCGCGAAGGCCGATGACACGCGCGAGTTGGCAGATGGTCTTGCGGCGGCGGCCGTCAGGCGGTTATCGATCTGCCCCTGGAACAGCGATGCTGTGGCGAGCGGGACCTGGACCTGCGCGCCGTTCACGAACGGACGCAGCTGGTCGCCGGCGTTGCGCACCTCCCGGTCCGTTCCGAGACTCTGCACGGCACCGCCCAAGGCCTGCACTTGCGCATCGTTGCCGCCGTAGCCGAACAGGCCGTTCAGCGCCGCAAGGCTGCTCGGCGAGATGCCGGCAATCGTCGCTGGCGACCTGACCGCAGCATTCAACAGCAGCGCGCCGGTCGACGTATCGGCGCTGAACCCGACCAGGGCGCTGGAGAAATCGACGTCGAGCGGCGTCGCCGACGCTGACGTCGCGATCCGATACACGTCGCCGTTGCGCACGATGCCTGCCAGAGTGGGCGCGATCGTCCCGGCGCCCGCGAAGGTCACCGTGCCCGTGATGTTGCCGATGTTGGTCGATGGAGCCGCAGCGGCGCCGCCCGGTCCGAAGATCGTGGTCCGCAGCACCGCGCCGTCGACGAGCTGCACGCCGGCCGCGCCGCCGACCGTGACCTGCGACTTCATCAGATCGAGCATGCCGAAATTCACGATGCTGGCGAGGCTGGTCACGCCGTCGAGCGTCAGCGAGTTGCTACCGAGGCCATTCAGCGCGACGACGTTGCCGCTGAAGCCGGTGCCCTTGAGCAGGATGGTGTTGGTGGCACCATCCTGGTCATTGATCGCGATGTCGCCGCCGAGCGTGCCGGTGTTGACCAGATTGAAGGTGCGCGCTCCGAAGAAGGAGGCAGCCACGCTGGTGGTGGCGGCACAAAGCGGATCGGCCGTGTTGGTGCCCGCGGTCGGACAGGCGTTGCCATTGGCGTCGTTGCCGGTCCCCGAGCTGCTGAACGTCCCCTCGACCGTGCCTGCGGTCCCCTTGGTGAACGATCCCCGCGACGCGCTCTGGTCGACCGAGATCGATCCCGCGATGGTGCCGCTGTTGCTGACATCGTGCTCGCCCGAGCCGAGATAGATGTTGCCCTGGATCAGCCCGGCATTGGCGATGACGCTGTCGCGCGGGCCCGAGTTCGAGCCGCTGCCCGTCAGCGGGAATGTCGATCCTGCGGCCAAGCCGGCGGCCGTGGTCAGCGGATTGGTATCGAGCGCCAGGATGTCACCCTTGATGACACCGCTGGCGTTATTGGTCACGGTCAACGCCTTGGTTTCGGCCACGGTCACGTTGCCGCTGGAGTCGAACTTGTAGAGCGGCGAATCCGGATTGCTGCCGGCGATGGTCTCGAACTCCGCGCCGGCGAAGGCGGCGATTGCCCAATGGCCGTCGTAGAACCGGCTCGCCGCCGTCCAACTGGTATTGGCGATGGTGCCGGAGTTGGTGATCGTGGTATCGGCCCGTCCGTAGTAGGCAGCCGCGTAGTTTCCGGTCGCCGAGACCGTGCCGCCGGCCCGGTTGTTCAGAATGAAGCTGTTGGTGTTGTCGTCGGAATAGAGCGCCGAGATGACGGCCAGACTCGTCCCATTGTACCGCCCCGAAGCGGTCGCCCCCGCCGAGACGGTCAGCTTCGACGGATCGAACGTGCCGAAGAAATTCTGGGTGACGGCCAGGGTGCCGGTATTGTTGATGGTGAACTTGTTGACCTGGCTGTCGGCGACGATGACGTGCAGGCGTCCTGCGCTCAGCTGGCTCGTCGTGAGGCTGAGCCAGCCGGCATTGTTGATGATCACGTTGTTGACGGCCGGATCTTCGGCGTTGGAGAAATTGGCCGCGATCATGCCGCGGTCGGCGAGGCCCGTCTGGGTGTTGGTCGTGAGATTGCGGTTGGCGGTCGAATCGAGCGTGATGATCGCCGTCGGCGGATTCGGATTGTAGCCGGTGGCCGGGAACGCCGGGTTGGCCGGCGTGTAGCCGTTGCCGCCATTGGAGGGCGTCGCGGTCGCCGCCGCAGCGTCATACACCGTGATCGCGGAGCTGATGCTCCCGCTGCACGTGACCGTGACGCCCGGCGTCGTACATTCGGCCCTCGCGGTGCCCGCAGCCATCCACGTCGACAACAATACGAAACTTGCGGCAGCCGCTTCGCTGCGCTTCCTGGTTTTTTGTTTCACCTGACGCCCCGAGTTACGCAATACACACGCATCTTGTTGATGGCTGATTGTATCGAAACATGGGCAGGAGCGGGAAAGGCGAAAATTTCTCGATACGACAGGGACAAAATCCATTCAATAATGAAATTAGTCCCGCGTGCTCGCAATAAATCCAACTAACTACACTACGCCACGACGAGCCGCGTAGTCGCAACTCAACAGTCGTTCCGTGGCGATCGTCAATGCGAAGACGCGACGCGGCTGCGCGTTGGCGACTGCCCCCGGAATGACAGGGGGCATGACGCAGCGGGGACCATTCCGGCATACGATCAGTCGGCAGCTCCGTCGTCTGCTTTGGGCACGTTCGCCATTCGATGCCCGAGCTATTCCCTGCAGATCGCACAATGAAAAAGGCCGGGATTTCTCCCGGCCTTTCTTGCCACGGTGGGGGGGGGACTGCCGTGGCGTGGCGCTGAGGCGCCTTCGATCGTTGATCCGCTGCCCAGGCTCAGAATTTTGCCCTGATGCCGGCATAAGCGGCCAGCGGCATCCCAGGCACCATGCTGCGCGGATCGTTAAAGGCGAAGGCGGTATTGCCGCCCGAGGTGTTGAAGCCGGCCGGATCGAACACGGTGCCAGCCGAGTAGTAGCGCTGGTTGAACAGGTTCTGGATCAGCCCGAACACCTCGACGTTCTTGGTCAATTGATAGGACGTGTTCACGTTGACGACCCAATAGGCCGGGACCTTCGGATAGACGTTGGTCTCGTCGTGCAGCAGGTACTGGCTGCCGACATAGTTGACGCTGGCGCCGACCTTCCAGGCGTCGGTCACCGCATATTCGGCGCCGAGCTTCAGCCGGTGCGCCGGAATGCCGGGAATGTGGTTACCGGACACGACCCCCACCGGCATGCCCAGGAACGGATCGTTGACGTCGAAGGCGCTGCGGAAGGTGGCGTCGATGAAGGTGTAGTTGGCGTAGGCGGTCCAGCGATTCCAGGTGAGGTCGAGCTTGGCCTCGACGCCCTGGCGCAGGGTGGTGCCGGCATTCTTGAAATAGCCGCGCACCGGGTTCGCCGGATCGACGACGTTGATGATGTCGTCGGAGTTCTCGGTGCGGAACAGGCTGATACCCCAGCGCAGCTTCCAGCCATCATCCACCGACACCGCCTTGACCGGCGCCTTGCGATAGGGCGGGGGCGCCGCGGCATAGGCCGAGCCGCCGCCGGAGAGCTCGCCGCGCAGGCCGCCTTCGATGGTGCGCGAAACAACCTGCTTGAGCGGCGGATCGGCGATCAGGAAGTTGTCGATCAGGCAGGGATTGGCCGGATCCGAGCAGCCGAGCTCGAGCGGCGTCGGCGCGCGGTTGGCTTCGGAATAGCCGGCATAGGCGGTCATGTTCGGCGTGATCTTGTAGGTCAGGCCAACCACGGGATTGAAGCGCTGGAAATTGTTGTCGCTGTTCAGGAGCGGCGCGAATCCGGTCTGATCCCGCAGATTGATCTGGGCCCAATTGAAGCGGCCGCCAGCCGTCAAGGCCAGCTGCGAGGTGATGTCGAAGGTGTTGGTCGCGTAGATGCCGAGATAGGTGTTCTTGGCATTCAGATTGACGGGAGCGAGACCAGCCGCAGGCTGATCGATGAAAACGCCGAGGCCGGTGACGAACAGGTTGTTGTCGACGGTGCCGAGCTCGGAGGTCGCCTGGAAGTTGGTGTTGCCGTGATCGACGCTGGCGCCGACCACGAAATGATTGTCATGGCCGAACAGCTGGGTGGTCGAGGTCGCCTGCAGCGAGCCGCCATAGCTGTCGGTCTTGACGGTGTTGCGGTCGATCTGGCCGAGCGCCGCATCGCCGGCGATCGTATTGAAGGTCGGCATGTTCTGGTTCAACGGAGTCTGTCCATCACCGATGCAGAACTGGTTATCGAGGCCGATGCCTGCGTCGCAGGCTTGCGCATCCGTACCGTTGCCGTCGACGCGCGCCGACTTGTAGTTGCGATAATAGCCGTTGGCCTGGACGGAGAGCGTGTCCGTCGGCGTCCACTTTGCGCTGGCCTGCACCATCTGCATCTGCAGATGCAGCGACTGCGGCCAGGTGTAGACGCTCGACCAGCGCTGGTTCAGCATCTCGATCGGCGTCGCCGCCACCGAGCCGAGCTTGTTGTCGGCGCCGGTGAAGGAGAGGTGGAATTCAGTCGTATCGCCGCGTGCGCCGAAATCCGCATACATCCGCCGGACCTGCGAGGCCGACGAGAAGTCGCGCCAGCCACGGTCATAGGCCCCCTCCGCCGCGATATAGGCCGAGTAGGTGCCGTTGTTCCAGCCGTATTGCGCGCCCGACTGGACCCGGCCGAAGGAGCCGCCGAACAGCTGGGTCTCGGCGCCCTGGTAGGTGAAGCCGTTCTTCATCTCAATCGAGAGTGCGCCGCCGGTGGCGTTGAGACCGAACAGCGGATTGTTCGGCATCAGGGTCATGCGCGCGATCGCCATCTCCGGGATCAGGTCCCAGTTCACGACGTCGCCGAACGCCTCGTTGATGCGGGTGCCGTTCTGATAGACGGCGATGCCTTGCGGCGTTCCGAGCACGGGCGAAGCGGTCTGACCGCGATAATTGAGGTCACGCTGGAACGCGTTGCCGGTCTGGTCTCCGAGGGAGACGCCGGGCATCGACTGCAGAATGCCATCGAGCAGCGACGGCGCACGGCTGTGATCGAGCTCGCGGGCTCCGATGGTCTCGACGTTGGACGGAATCTTGTCCTTGGCGATCTCGCTGCCCTGCACCGGCGAGACGCCGACCACCTCGATGGTCTGGAGTGTCTGCTGCGCGAACGCAGCCGTAGGCAGCAACGCACACGTCGCGAGAAGTGCGCTCTTCAGCGCCGAGAGTCTGGTCAAGACGTCCCCCAGTTTCTTGTCGCCCACTTCCACGCAAGCCCACGCCCCTGGGCCGCCACTACGCCGAAGCCGGTCGAATTACCCGTTTACGAACGATAACATTCGTAAATAGCGGCCATCTTCACCGCAACGGGTAATATTCTTCGGCAGATAGGGACAAACTTCCCATATCCGGAAACTGGCGGTCATTTCGTCGGGCTCTTTCCTTGGCTCGGCCGCATTGTTGCACCCGGTCCTGGTTTGCAAGAGAACAAGATCGTAGGGGAACCGGGGGCGCCGGCTCGCTCGTGTTCCGCCGTCCCACGTCGTGATCGTTTGCAGGTGCAGCATTGGATCGAGAGAACGAGAGCTGAGTCGAATGTATCGCGTTCTGCTCGTCGATGACCACCCGGTCGTGATCACGGCCTGCCGCTGGCTCCTGAACGAAGTCGGGATTGCCTCGCTGACCGAGGCGCATGACGCAGAGAGCGGTTACGAAGCCTTTGTCCGCGACAGGCCGGATGCCGCCGTCATCGATCTGCGCCTGCAGGGCAATGAGCTCGGCGGGATTGGGCTGATCGAGCGCATGCGGTCCCACGACCCGCGCGCCAGAATCCTGGTCTTCAGCATGTTGACCGATCCGCGCATCGTTCGGTCCGCCATCGATGCTGGCGCGAGCGGCTATCTTCTCAAGGATGCCCCGCCGCACGAATTGCCAAAGGCGTTGGAGCAGGTTCGGGCGGGCGGCACTTATCTGGATCCGCAGCTCGCGACACGGATTGCGCTGTTGCGCAAAGAGTCCGACGGGACCTCTCCGACGTCCCTGACGCCGCGCGAACGCCAGGCGCTGGCCTTGCTCGCAGAGGCCAAATCCTATCAGGCGATCGCCGACCATCTCGGCATCAGCTACAAGACCGTCATCAACCTGACCTACCGGCTGCGGCAGAAGCTCGGGGCGCGCAGCCTGCCCGACCTGGTTCGCCTGGCGGTGGAAATGTCACGCCCAGGCCGGTGAGATCGTCGCCACGCCCGGTCTTTCCCTGACAGAATGAGCTGCAAAAAAGGCCCGCGACGGTCTCCGTCGCGGGCCCTGATCATCACGTGCATCGGTCCGGTTCGAACCAGCGTCTCACTTCAGCAGCTTGGCCACCGACTTCAGCTCTTTGGAATCGAGCGTGCCGTCATTGTCGGGATCGGCCACCTTGAAGCGGCCGGCCACCAGCGCAAGATACTCGTCCTTGGTCAGCGTGCCATCGTTGTCGGGATCAGCCGCCTTGAGGTCCTTGGCCGAAACCCGGCCACGCAGCTCCTTGGCATCGAGCGTGCCGTCGTGGTCGCGGTCGAGACGGTCGAACAGGGCACCGGCTGCGGCACGGACCTCGTTCATGTCGGCGGTGCCGTCCTTGTCGGGGTCCATCGAGGTCAGCAGCTTCGAGGCGGCCGGCGCACTCGCGGCCATCGTCGTGGTGCCGGCGATCGCGGCCAAGCCCAAGGCGGCCGCCGTCATCATGAGTTTCCAATTCATCGAATTGATCCTTTGTCTCCGCCGTCCGACGGGGCGGCGATGAATGGTGCGGTAACAACATCTACGAGCGCCGCCGGTTTCGCGGGCGACGCCAGAGGCACCACTTTGACCTAAGTTAGGTGCTGTAATTTCGCAAGTGCAATAAGGGAAACGGCCGGGACAATACCGACCCGGAATCAGGGATTAAAACCGTGGCCCATGCAGGACATATCTCCCGGGACGGTCGCGACGGCGCATCGCCGGCGAGTCGTCGTTCGCCTCGGCGCGGGCAGCCGCGACCGGTCGATTGCCTTTCGCGCGGGAGCGGGCCAGGACGTGCTTCGTGCAACGCATTCCTGCCACTGAACGCGACGAGACACAACTCGGCTCGGCCATGCGCCCGTGCTTGGGCCAGGCTCGAACCACGTCCCGCTGAAGCGATTCCTGCGCGAACGCTTGTCCGTCCATCAGAAGGAAAACCGCGAGCAGGAAAGTCACGATCACTCGCGGCCCGACCGGTTGAGCGGAAAGGTGGTGGCGGTGGTTAATCGCTTGAAGCACGGGCGCGTCCGATCTCTGGCTGATCCGGCTATCAGCAGTGCATGCTGCAACGTAGCTGTTCCACCGCTCTGTGACGTCAATGTGTTGGCGATGCGCCACATTCATCACCATGCTGAGACTCATTCGCGAATCGGGCTGCCACATTGTCCCGGTCAAAATGTCCCGTTCGGCTTGCCAAAACATCCCTATTCCCACTGGTGCGGATGCGGACACGGCAAATGGGGCAGGACGCAACTGATCGTTTCCCGATTGCGTCACCTTTCGACCGACACCGCCGCATGTTTTCGCCGCTCGCACTCGTTAGCTCATTTGCTGAGGGAGCACGGGGACATGCAGTCGGGCAGCGTCGCAAAACGACAACAAAGACGATCGCGATGGTGCATGGCTGCCGGTGCCTTCCTGCTCTCGCCGCTCAGTGCGGCTGCCGAGGAAATCCAGGGCAACGACCCGGCGTCCCCCGGCCACTTCCAGGTCGAGCAGCGCTTCGGCTACGTCACGACCTTCAATCCGCAGCAGCAGAACGGAGGCCGCCGCGTCCCCCAGCGCGCGCTCACCGGCGAGACCGAGATCGGCTACTCGCCAACCGAATGGTACGAAATCGCGCTCACCTCGCCTTACGCCATCGCCCGCGCCAACGTGCCGATGGCGATGGGCAACGTGATGGACAATGGCGTGCCCGGCTACTCGTTCCAGTCCGGCGGCGTCACCATTCGCCAGACCTTCATCCAGGGCGACCGGCTCGAGCGCACGGTGTTCGTCGGCCTGGTGTCGCGCACCATCCTGGCGCCGCAGGGCGGACTGACGCCCGATCTGTGGGTCGCCAACAAGGCCGGGGCCGGCCAGCCGAATGCGCCGCGCTTCGTCCAGGAAGCCACCCCGCGCGTGGCGCAGATGTTCACGCCGATCATCGGCGTCAACCTGCCCAACGACTATCAGCTGATCTTCAACGCCAACATGACGTTCGGCATCGATGGCGCCGGCTCGGCGTTCGAGCCGTCGATCCGCTTCGTCAAGCGCCTCAGCGACCGCTGGACCGTCGGCATCGAGCATTTCTCCAACCTCGGACCGCTCGGTCACATCCTGCCGTGGAATCAGCAGATGCAGACGCTCTATGCCGTCGCCGACACGCGCTTCAAGGGCTTCGAGTTCAGCTTCGGCATAGGCTACGGCCTGACCAACGCCTCGCGCGGCCTCGCGCTCAAGACCAGCATCGGCAAGGATTTCTGACCGGCCCGGTTGCAGCCCCCTTCCTCTCATCGTCAATCATAAGAAAAGGACACTCGTCATGCGTCGCCTCGTCACCGCCTGCGCGCTTCTCATGCTGGCCGGCTCTGCCGCGTCAGCCGAAGACGGCCCGCGCTTCCTCAACCGCACCGGACAGACCATCGTGAAAATGTACCTGGCTGCCGTCGGCACCAAGAGCTGGGGCGCGGATCAGTGCAAGAACGACGACGAGGGCGAGGTCGACCACAACGAGCGCATGACCCTGGTCGGCGTCAAATCGGGCCGCTATGACATCAAACTATCCGAAAAAGGCGGCCGCACCTGCATCGCCAAAAACATCGAGCTCAAGGAAGGCGCGCAGTTCGTCGTGCGCGACACCGATCTCACCGAATGCTCGAAGTGAGCTGCGCTGAGGCCGCTCAGCGCGGCCTCATATGCAGCGGCACAGTCCGCGACTCCTGCGCCTGTTTCATGACCGGCGGAAAACGCGGAAAAGGTGCGGCACGCTCGATGATCGAGAGCGCCGCACGATCCAAGACCGGCGAGCCGGAGCTACCGGCGAGCCGGCGTGACACGAGCCGGCCATTGCGATCGATGACAACGTTCACAATCGCCGTGCCGCTCGCACCATTGCCATCGGACGGATAGGCGACGTAGCGACGGATGTGCGCGACAACCTCGGCATTCCAGCTGGCCTGGCCTTCCCGGGCACCGACGCTGTCGTCGCCCGGATTGGGCGCCGACGCCACACGTGAGGGCCGGCTGGCCGGTGCAGCGGCCGGCTTCGGCGCGGGCTTCCTCTCGACCCTCTCCTTCTCGACCGGCCTGCGTTCGGCGCGCTCGGGCACGGCGACCGGCTTCGTCTGCGGCGGAGCAGCCTCGAGTGGCTTCGGCGGCGGTGGGGGCGGTAGCACAAGTT
>JBARNF010000144.1:0-2085 GCA_049802835.1 Bradyrhizobium sp. | reverse complement strand
TTCTACGTGTTCCCGTCCTGCGCCGGCACGATGGGTAAGACCGCGCCGTCGGGAAAGAGGCTCGAGACCGACCAGGACTTCGTCGCCGAGCTGCTGGAGGCCGAAGGCGTCGCGGTGGTGCAGGGCTCGGCCTTCGGCCTCGGCCCCACCTTCCGCATCTCCTACGCCACCGCCACCTCGGCGCTGACGGAAGCCTGCACGCGCATCCAGCGCTTCTGCGGGACTTTGAAGTAGGGCCGCCGTAGCCCGGATGAGCGAAGCCGGGGCCGGACTTGCCATCTACGCAATGTCGAGCGTTCGAACGAGTATCGACCCGTCCGGCTCACGCTGGCCGAACAGGTATTTGCGCCGCACCAAAGCCTCGAGCTCTTTTCGGTATTTCTTGAACGCCGCCTCCGGCTTCAGTCGGCCACCGTCGGAAAAATGATCGTCGAGCGCAGCGCGGGACACGCGGCAACGAACCCTAGTTTCACCATCTTGGCCCCAAAAGACAATGTCGTCGCTGGAATCGCGACTAAACTCGGCATCGTCGAAGACAAGCGTGCGCTTGTCGGTCATGCCGAGCACGTCGAGGATCGCCAGAACCGACGAAAGCTGAAGGTCCTTCTCGTCGTTCTCGAAACGAGAAATCGTCGGCGTGCTGACCTTGGCAAGCGAGGCCAGTTGCTTCTGCGTCAGATTCATTCTCCGTCTGCGGCGGACTGCTTCTTCGACAAGAATCGGCCAATTGAGCTGAAACTTCCGTTCCATCGGCGCTCCATGAGATCGAGAAGATTTTGACCGAGTGCTTCTTCACCGATGCGCTTCGCCGCTTCGGTGACCGATTTCTCCGCCGGCTTGCGGCGCTCGTCGAGTTTCTCGACCGCCTCGGTTAGGACAGCGCTATCGAGGCCATAAGACTTGCTCAATGCCACCAGATGTTTGGGGCGGAGCGTTTCAAGCACGAGGTTGGAGGCATTGCCGATCGCCAAGGCCAGTTCGCGATATTCCGGATAAAGCGCCGCGGCGACGAGGTCGTAGGCAGGTGTAAGCCGCAAGCCATCCGGCGTATGGAACATCGCAAAGTTCTTGAGATGCGCATCGGTGTTGCCGGTCAGGAAGCAGACGAGGATGCGCCGATAGAGCTTCCAGGCGTCAACCGGCGTGCAATTTGGCGTCTTGAGAATAAACGCCGCCATGTCGTCGTAGGATGCTTCGTACTTGTCATCGCCGGAGCGCTTGCCGAGAAGTTGATTGAACTCCTCGAAGTGCCGCTTGGCACCGCTGCGCAGCCGGTCGAAGCGCGGCACGAGCAGGGCCCGCTCCTTCATGCCCTCCAGTGTCTCGATCTCCGGGGCAACGATTTCGTCGCTGGGCAGCAAGGCGCGGCAAGCGACGGTGGTCAGATATTCGTTCTCGACGATGTCACGCAAAGAACCCGAGGGAAGCTTGGCGATGAAGGTCGAGTTTTCGTCCCGGTGTGCGGGGCGATACTTGCGGCCTACTTTGACTGCCAAGAGCTTCGGCTGAATGCCAGAGAGCGATGCCCGGCTGGTGAGAGCGGCCGTCGCTATCGGATCGTTCGCATCTATGGCCGGTTCGGAGGCCGGCGCAGGATCGATGACCGAAACTGCTCCCGCACAATCCTTGCCAAATGCCAGAAGCAGCGCGAAGCGGTTGTTGGCATCGACCTTGAGGGCTTTGGCCTGGACGTTGCGAAGCCAGCCTTCCGCCACCAGATTATCGAAAAATGGATGAAGCCCCTGCTCGCAGATGTGCGGGGCGGATTGCAGCGGCAGGGTAACGGCAATGGCGGGATGCTCGCCCTCGAGGTAGGTTGGGTCGTACGTGAATACACAACGCCCGCCCGGCTCCTGACGCAGCTCACCTGCGTAGGGTTCGTTGTAGTAGACCTTGCCCCAGAGTGTCGATGCCATATAAATCCTATTTTATACGTATCACACAATATCGCCTTCTTATAAAAACTACTTTATATAGATTGGCTTTGACAGTCAATAATATAAAATATGTTTTATATCAATGACATGGGTTGGCCGCAGGCAAAATGGATATTTATCCGGACAGGGCATCCGGAACGCGACGTCC
>JBARNF010000143.1:0-2817 GCA_049802835.1 Bradyrhizobium sp. | reverse complement strand
GCATCGCGATCACCCCGGCGAGCGCCTTTGCGGTCGCGCATGGCCATTCGCCGAACGCGGTGCGGCTCGCGCTGGGCCTGCCGAGCCACGACGATCTCAGGACGGCGCTGTGGCGGCTCGCCGGCTTGTTGTCGCACCACGACGCGTCAGACATGACGGAGTGAGGTCTAAGCCAGCCCCTC
Organism: Bradyrhizobium sp.; assembly: GCA_049802835.1. GTDB lineage: Bacteria > Pseudomonadota > Alphaproteobacteria > Rhizobiales > Xanthobacteraceae > Bradyrhizobium. Next base: position 2,635 of record JBARNF010000143.1, on the reverse strand, counting down.
GCCGCGCAGCTTGATTTCGATCTCGCCGAGAATGCGGATCAGCCGCTCGGCCCAGCGCTGCTGGCCCTCCGGCTCGGCGATCTCGTCCTGCCGGATCTCGATGCCGGAAGTAATGAGGCCGCGGGCCTCGCCATGCACGGGGATGGTGTAGTCGGTGCCGTCGCCGACTGCGTAGGGCTGGTTGTCGCCCACGACGAGATCGGGCTCGGCGCGCAGCGCCGTCAACAGCAACGGCGGCAGGATGCGGTCGTGCTGATACAACGTGCCGATGTGCCAGGGCCTCGCGATTCCGGCATAGACCGGCGTGAAGCTGTGCAGCGATACCAGCACGGTCGGTCGTCCCATGGCCTTGCGGGCGTCGAGCACGGCCGTGATGCGGTCGTGATAGGGATCGAAGATCGTGCGGCGCCGGAGCTCGGCATCCTCATGTGTCAGGCCTTCATTGCCGGGGATCGTCGTGCGTTCGCTGATCATCGGGATCGCATTCGGCGCCTTGGGCGGCCGGTTGCAGTCGATCACCAGCCGCGAATAGCGCTGCGCCAGAAGATGCGCATCGAGCGCGCGCGACACGGCTTCCGCGACGCCGGCGATGCCGATGTCCCAGGCGATGTGCCGCTCCAGCTCGCTCTGATCGAGGCCGAGATCGCCGAGCGCGCGCGGCAGCAGGCGGCCGTAATGGTCGCAGGTGAACAGAAACGCTGATGCGCCGCCGGCATTCTGCTCCAGCACCGGCGGAACTTCATCCGCCTGAAGGAGTAGAGGAATATCGGTCGGGCTCGAAACGCTCATGCGGCCACTCGTTGCTTCATGAAGCGGCAGACCGATCTCCGATTGAGCAGAAACAGTTGGAGACGCGGCTGCCGCAAATCACGATAATGATTCAGAACGATGCCGATCCCGGCGATCGACCACAAGACCGAATCTCGCGCTGGTCGTGCCGTCCACCGCGATCGTGAGGTCAGCGCGCCATGGCGCGCGGAAGAGGCGAGAGGCTGTGATGTTGATCAAGGTGGGATTCGAGATCGTCTATTCGGCGCCGGCGGCGACGCCGATGGTCATCATGCTGTCGATCCATCCCTCGCGCGCCAAGGACATCGTCGGTACCGAGACCATCACCGCCGAGCCCGGCGTCCCCATCGGCTTCTATCGCGACAGCTTCGGCAATGTCTGTGGCCGGCTGGTGGCACCGGCCGGCGGCGTCACCCTGCACGGCAGCGCGGTCGTGCACGATTCCGGCCTGCCCGACGTGATCGCTCCCGACGCGCAGCAGATGCCGATCGACCAGCTGCCCGACGAGATGCTGCTCTATTTGATGCCGAGCCGCTATTGCGAGACCGACAAGCTGACCGATGTCGCGTGGTCGCTGTTCGGCACGACGCAGCCGGGCTGGGCGCGGGTGCAGGCCATCGTGAGCTTCGTCCACAGCCATGTCAGCTTCGGCTATGAGCATGCCCACGCGATGAAATCGGCGCACGACGTCTATCAGCAGCGCGCCGGCGTGTGCCGCGACTTCGCGCACCTGGCGCTGACCTTCTGCCGCTGCATGGGCATCCCGGCGCGCTACTGCACCGGCTATCTCGGCGACATCGGCGTGCCGCCCGACCCGCAGCCGATGGACTTCTCCGGCTGGTTCGAAGCCTATCTGTCGGGCCGCTGGTACACGTTCGACGCCCGCCACAACGCGCCCCGCATCGGCCGCATCCTGATGGCGACGGGGCGCGACGCCGCCGACGTCGCGCTGTCGACCTCGTTCGGGCGCATGATCCTGACGAAATTCCACATCGTCAGCGACGAGATCGTGGCGGCCCGCGGCGTGGCGTGAGCTCATCGCAGGCCGGACGCGGGCTCTGGCCTGACCGCGCAAGGGCGGTTATGCAGGGCCATGACCTCAGATCTGCTCTTCGTCTACGGCACCCTGATGCGCGGCTTCGACCATCCGATGGCGCGGCTGCTGGCGGCCAATGCCGACTTCGTCGCGGAAGCCAGCTGCCGCGGCCGGCTCTACCGTATCCAGCACTATCCCGGCCTCGTGCTGTCGGCCGATGCGTCTGACGTCGTCCACGGCGAGGTGTTCCGGCTGCGCCAGCCGGAGCCGATGCTGCGCGAGTTCGACATGTACGAGGCCTGCGGCGAGGGCTTTGCCGCGCCGACCGAATATCTGCGCCGGCGCCTTGCGGTCACGCTCGCCGAGGGCAGCGCCTGCGAGGCCTGGACCTATGTCTACAACTGGCCGGTCGACGAGGCCGCGCGGATCGCTTCGGGGCGGTTCCTGGCGCCCTGACGAGAGGAGAGAACGGGGCCTGTGAATAGCCCGGACAAGGGGCAGGAAGTTCACATTTCGTGCACCGGTCCCTATATGCCTATGCCAGCACAGGACCACCGCCCCGCCCATGGCCCGCTTCACGCCGGAATTTCTCGATGAGCTGCGCGCCCGGCTTCCGGTCTCGGATGTCGTCGGCAAGCGCGTCAAGCTCAAGAAATCGGGGCGCGAGTGGAAGGGCCTGTCGCCGTTCCAGCAGGAGAAGACGCCGTCCTTCTACGTCAACGATCAGAAGGGCTTCTATCACGACTTCTCCTCCGGCAAGCACGGCAACATCTTCGACTTCCTGATGGAGACCGAGGGCTGCAGCTTCCC
>JBARNF010000142.1:0-2912 GCA_049802835.1 Bradyrhizobium sp. | reverse complement strand
GGCTCGCGAGCAGGGGGGCGTCGGCTGCCGGGCCCGGCCGCGGCACCAGATCGCCGCGCCGTGATTTGCTGCGGATCGCGCGGGCCGTGCTCGCCGTTTCCTCGCGCAGCATCACGGGTATCTCGCCTTTCAGGACGCCGCGCGAGCTCTCCGTCAGCTTCAGCGCGCCATAGGCTTCGCTGTCGGGCGCGAGGTGGCCCATCGCCACCACCTGGCGCAGCGCCGCGCGCCACTGCTTCTCGTTGAGCTCGCGGCCGATGCCGAACACCGACAATTGATCGTGCCCGAACTGCTTGACGCGCTCGGTCGCACGTCCCACCAGCACGTCGATCAGGTGCATCGCGCCGAACCGCTGCCCGGTGCGATAGGCGCAGGACAACAGCTTCTGCGCGATCACCTTGCCGTCGCGGACCTTCGGCGGCGACAGGCAGTTGTCGCAATTGCCGCATGTCTCGCCCGCCGGGGTCTCGCCGAAATAGCTCAGCAGCAGCTTTCGCCGGCAGCCGGCGGTCTCAGCCAGCCCGACCAGCGCATCGAGCTTGCGGATCGACACCCGCTTGAACGCCTCGGCGCCGCTGGATTCGTCGATCATCCGGCGCTGCTGCACGATGTCGGACAGGCCGTAGGCCATCCACGCGGTCGACGGCTTGCCGTCGCGCCCCGCACGCCCCGTCTCCTGGTAGTAGGCCTCGATGCTTTTCGGCAGGTCGAGATGCGCGACGAAGCGCACGTCCGGCTTGTCGATGCCCATGCCGAACGCGACGGTCGCGACGACCACGATGCCGTCCTCGTTGATGAAGCGGTCCTGGTTGCGCGCACGCACCCCTGCATCGAGCCCGGCGTGATAGGGCAGCGCGGTGATGCCGGCCTCGGTCAGCGCAGCCGCGGTGTCCTCGACCTTGGCGCGCGACAGGCAGTAGACGACGCCGGCATCGCCGGCGTGACGGTCCTTGATGAAGGCCTTGAGCTGGGCCGGTCCGTTGTTCTTGTCGACGATCTCGTAGCGGATGTTCGGGCGATCGAAGCTCGCCACGAATTGCGGCGCGTCGGTGAGGCTAAGCCGCTCGGCGATCTCCTTGCGCGTCAGCTCGTCGGCGGTCGCGGTCAGCGCGATGCGCGGCACGTCGGGAAAGCGCTCGGCGATGACTGAGAGGCCGATATATTCGGGGCGGAAGTCGTGCCCCCATTGCGACACGCAATGCGCCTCGTCGATGGCGAACAGCGCAATCTCCGCGCGCGCCAGCAGCGCGAGGCAGCGCGGCGTCACCAGCCGCTCCGGCGCGACGTAGAGCAGATCGAGATCGCCTGATATGAGCCGTCGCTCGACCTCGTCGGCTTCCTCGCGTGACAGCGTGGAGTTCAGCACCGCGGCGTTGACGCCGGCCTCGAGCAGGCCGGCGACCTGGTCGCGCATCAGCGCGATCAGCGGCGAAACCACGATGCCGCAGCCTTTGCGCAGCAGCGACGGCAGTTGATAGCACAGCGACTTGCCGCCGCCGGTCGGCATCAGCACCAGGCAATTGCCGCCGTCCGTGACATGCCGGACGACCTTCTCCTGCGCGCCGCGAAAGCCGGGCAGCCCGAACACCGAATGCAGCACGGACAGCGCTGTTGCGGCCGTGTCGGTCGTGGCGTTGGGGGCTGAGGCCATGGAGAGGGACTATGCGAACCGGGACATCTGGTCAGACGATTTTAGAGCGCTTTGGCGCATTGGGTAGCGCGATGTTTTCTTGTTTGGATCGAGCTGCCCGCCGCGATCTCCGTCCACCTCTCCCTTCGGGAGAGGTGGACGTCCGTGACAGCGCGATCTCACCGCGCTTGGCGTCAGCCCAGCCGCTTGACGGCCGCGTCCACCGCGGCCTCGGCGGTGATGCCGAAGTGCTTGTAGAGCTCCTTGGCCGGGCCGCTCTCGCCGAACGAATGCATGCCGACGAAGAGGCCGTCCTGGCCGATCACGGCGTCCCAGCCCCAGCGCACCGCGGCCTCGATGGCGATCTTGACCGGCGCCTTGCCGATGATCGCCGCCTTGGTCTCGGCGGGCTGCTCCAGCAACAGCTCCAGCGACGGCACCGAGACGACGCGCGCAGGGATGCCACGCTCGGCGAGCTGCTTCTGCGCCGCCACGGCGATCTCGACCTCGGAGCCGGTCGCAAACAGCGACACCTTGGCCTCGCCTTGCGCAGCGACCAGCTCATAGCCGCCGTGGCTGCAGGGATTGTCCGACGGCGCGGAGGTGCGCAGCTGCGGCAGGTTCTGCCGCGTCAGCGCCAGCACGGTCGGGCCGTTGGTGCGGCTCAGCGCCAGCTCCCAGCATTCGGCCGTCTCGACCGCGTCGCACGGGCGGAACACGCGCATGTTGGGGATCGCGCGCAGCGCCGCCAGATGCTCGACCGGCTGATGCGTCGGGCCGTCCTCGCCGAGCCCGATCGAATCGTGCGTCAGCACATAGACCACGCCCGCGCCCATCAGCGCCGACAGGCGCATGGCGCCGCGGGCATAGTCGGAGAACACCAGGAAGGTGGCGCCGTTGGGCGCGAAGCCGCCATGCAGGAAGATGCCGTTCATGCAGGCGGCCATGCCGTGCTCGCGGATGCCGTAATGGATGAAGCGGCCCTTCGGCGTCTTGGCCGAGAACGAGACCGCCGACTTGGCCTTGTTGTTGTTGGAGCCGGTGAGATCGGCGGAGCCGGCGACGAACTCGAACGGCATCGCCGCTGCAATGACCTCGATCGCCGCCTCGGAGGATTTGCGGGTGGCGACGTTGAGCGGAGTTTCCAGCAGCGCCTTCTTGTGGTCCTTCAGCGCCTTCGCCAGCGCCGCGGGGCGTTCATGGCGCAGCCGCCGTTCGAACTCGGCGCGCTTGCGCGGGCCCATCTCGGCGAGCCGCGTCTCCCATTCGGTCCGCGCCGGCA
>JBARNF010000141.1:0-5466 GCA_049802835.1 Bradyrhizobium sp. | reverse complement strand
GCGTGAACCGGTCTCCACGTCGAGCTTCATCGCCGCTGCTCGCCGCGCCGCACAGGCCGCGGCCGCCGCACAGCCCGCCGACGCCAAGAAGGCAGTCGAAAAAACCAAGAAGGACAAGCCCAAGGATGTCGCCCGGGAGGCTCCCAAGGAAGCCATCAAGGAAGCACCCAGGGCGAAAGCCAAGGAAAAGCCCACCGTCGCGCTGACGGCCGAAGGCGACGAGGAAGTCTCGACGATCGGATCGAAGATCCGCTCGCTGCTGGTCGGCGCCAGCGTCGTCGTGATCGTGCTCGGGACCTTCAAATTCGCGATGTCGCTGCTCGACACCGGAAGCACGCCCCCGCCGGCCTCGCCGATCGAGAGCCAAAGCGAGGCGCCGCGCGCGCAGATGCCGTCGGCCACACCGAGCCTTTCGCCGCGTCCGGCCACGCCGGACCAAAGCGTGCCGTCGCTGACCTCGCCGACCCCGCTCGACCGGCAGTCCTATAACAGGGCGATGCCGACCGAGGCGGAGACGATCGCGATGCTCGCGATCCCGCAGGACACGGACAGGCCGGCCGCCGCAGCCGCAGCAACCGATCTCACCGGCACGATCCCGGCCGCCGCCAATGGCCAGAAGCTCGGCCTCGTGCAGGTGCCGGCCAGCGAGAAGCTGCCGGATGCGATCGGCGGGATGGCGCTGCGCAACGCCGCCCTCAAGGGCGATCCGACCGCGGCCTACGAGGTCGGCCTGCGGTTTGCCGAGGGCAAGGGCATCGCGTCGAATTTCGAGGAGGCCGCGAAATGGTACGACCGCGCGGCACAAGCGGGACTCATTCCCGCCGTCTTCCGTCTCGGCACCTTCTACGAGAAGGGCCTCGGCGTGAAAAAGGATGCCGACATCGCCCGCCGCTACTACGTCGTCGCCGCTGAGCGCGGCAACGCCAAGGCGATGCACAATCTGGCCGTGCTGGATGCCGACGGTGGCGGCAAGGGCGCAAACTACAAGAGCGCCTCGCAATGGTTCCGCAAGGCGGCTGAGCGCGGCGTGGCCGACAGCCAGTTCAACCTCGGCATCCTCTATGCCCGCGGCATCGGGGTCGAGCAGAACCTCGCCGAGTCCTTCAAGTGGTTCAGTCTTGCCGCGGCGCAGGGCGATGCCGACTCCGGTCGCAAGCGCGACGATGTCGCCAAGCGGCTCGATGCGCAGTCGCTCGCGGCCGCCAAGCTCGCGATCCAGACCTTCACGGTCGAACCGCAGCCAGACGATGCGATCAACGTCCCGGCGCCTGCCGGCGGCTGGGACGGCACGCAGGCAATCGCCAAGGCCGCCGCAGCCAAGGCTGCCCTGGCCAAGCGCGCCGCGGCGACGCCACGCTGACGACGCCACGCAGCTCTGATCCGACAGACGATCTCACGACGATCGGTCGGACAAGCGACGGCGGCAAAATCCCGAAAGCCTGCGCTCGGGCGCCATAGTCTCGCGCCCTCGTTCGGTATAGGTATTCCCGGCGGCGTTCTCGTCGACGTCGCGGAGGAGTGTATCGCGTGTCAGCCGAGAACGGACAACAGGACGGCGCGCGCTTCCGGCAGTCACCGACCGGCCCCCGCGTGGCTCCCCGGACCACGACGAACTTCGCCGCCGCGCCGCCACCACGCGTGCAGGAGGTCACCGACGGCTATCCGTCGGCATTCCGATGGCGCCGGCTTGCATCGGTGGTCTTCTTCGTCGCGATCGTGCTCGGCACGGGCATTCGCGCCTATCGGGACCTCTCGCGTCCGGACGCATGGTCGTTCTGGAAGGACCAGTATGTCTCGCCGAGCCTGTCGTCGGCGCTGCTCGCAAATGCCGGAACCTCCGGGGTGGGCGGAGACCATGCGGTGCTCGCAGTGAGCGGCCGCATCGGGCCTGCAGCGGCGAGCTGGCTGCGCGACAAGATCAACGAGTCCCATTTGAAAGCTGGCGACATTCTTCTCCTGTCCTCGCCGGGCGGCAATCTCGAACAGGGCGTGATGATGGGAGAGATCGTTCGCGCCCGCGGTCTCGCCACCGCGGTGGGCGCGGTCGATGGTGCGGGCCGCATCCGTCCCAGCTCCTGCGCCAGCGCCTGCGTGTTCGCCTTCGCCGGCGGCCAGACCCGCTATGGCCTCGACGGATCGGCACTCGGCGTGCATCGGTTCACCTCGGCCGCCCAGGGCGAAGACGCTGTCGCCGATACCCAGCGCGTCACCGGGGCGATCCTCGGCTACATGACGCGCATGGGCGTGTCGTCGCAGGTCATCGAAGCCATGTCCGAGACGCGCGACATCCGGTGGCTCGAGCCCGGAGAGGCCGAAGCGATGAAGCTGGTCACGGCGCCGTTCAAGTCGCTATGATCCATCGCTGCGGCGGAGCACGCCTCCATCGTCCCTTGGGTCTCGCTCGGTAATCTCTGGTCCCTTGGGCCGCATTTTCGGTTATGCAGGACCGAAGCACCTGCTTCGCTGCGCGGGATGCTCCGTTGAACGTGTGCAGGGCCGCGCGGATGCAGATCTACCTCCCGATCGCCGACATTCCGGTCAACATCTTCCTGCTGCTGGCGATGGGGGCTGCGGTCGGCTTCGTCTCCGGGATGTTTGGCATCGGCGGCGGCTTCCTGATGACGCCACTGCTGATCTTCGTCGGGATCACGCCGGCCGTCGCGGTCGCCTCGGTCTCCAGCCATATCGCGGCGTCCTCGTTTTCCGGCGCGCTGTCCTATTGGCGGCGGCGCGCGATCGATCCCTCGCTGGCTGCGGTGCTGATGATCGGCGGCGCGCTCGGCACGGCGCTCGGCGTCGCCACCTTCACGCTGCTGCGCTCGCTCGGCCAGCTCGACCTGATGATCGCGTTGTCCTACGTCGTGCTCCTGACGAGCGTCGGCGGCGTGATGTTCTGGGAAGGACTGCGCGCGATGATGCGGGCACGCCAGGGCGCGGTGGCGACCGTGCGGCGCCCCGGCAGCCATGTGTGGATCCACGGCCTGCCGCTGAAGATGCGCTTCAAGCGGTCCAAGATCTACGTCTCGGTGATTCCGGTGATCGCGATCGGGCTCATCATCGGCTTCCTCGGCGCCGTCATGGGCATCGGCGGCGGCTTCATCCTGGTGCCGCTGCTGATCTACCTCCTGCGCGTGCCGACATCGACCGTGATCGGGACCTCGATGGTGCTGACGCTCGCGACCATGATGATCGCGACCATGCTGCACGCCTTGAGCAATCATCTGGTCGATGCCGTGCTGGCGCTGATCCTGATGGTCGGCGGCGTGACCGGGGCCCAGTTCGGGGCCCGCGCCGGACAGATGATCCGCGGCGAGCAGCTGCGACTCCTGCTCGGCCTGCTCATCCTCGCGGTCGGGATCCGCTTCGCGATCGAACTCGTGATCCGGCCCGACGACCTGTTCACGATCCGCGAGACCGAGATGAGCCGATGACGCCGCTCCGCCTCACCGTCCTCACGCTCACCCTGCTGTTTGCAGGCGCCGCCGCACCGGCGCGCGCGGAGCGCCTGATCGTCTCCGTCTCCAATCACCGCGTGACGGTGACGCCGAACTATGCCGGCGAGGAGCTGGTGTTGTTCGGCTCGGTCGAGAAGGAGGCACAGACGCCCGCGAGCCCGACCACCTACGATCTCGTGGTAACCGTGCGCGGACCGCGCGCGGACATGGTGACGCGGCGCAAGGAGCGCAAATTCGGCATCTGGATCAACACCGACGCGCGCCAGTTCCTGAAAGTGCCGGGCTATCTCGCGCTGTTCGCCAATCGCCCGTTCGAGGCGATGGCCCCGCCCGAGGTGCAGCGGCGGCAGCAGCTCGGCCTGACCAACGTGCTGCTGACCCAGCGCGTCGGCCCCGACTATGCCGACGTGGTGCCGAACGATGCGTTCCGCAGCGCCTTCGTCCGGCTGCAATCGCAGCACGGGCTCTACCGCGAGGACACGTCGGCGGTGACGTTCCTGACGCCGACCTTGTTCCGCACCGGCATTCCGCTGCCGGCAGCGGTCCCGATCGGCACCTATGAGGTCGAAATCAAGTTGCTCGCGGACGGCGCGCTCGTCACCAAGACCGAAACGGCGTTCGAGATCGTCAAGGTCGGCTTCGAGCAGTTCGTCGCGAACTCGGCGCGGCAGAGCGGCTTCGTCTACGGTCTGGTCACGACGGCGATGGCGCTGATGACCGGTTGGATGGCCTCGATCGTGTTCCGAAGGGATTAGTCGATCCGCCGTCATTGAGGTTATCTTTCGATCACCGTCCGCACACCGGGCTCCAACAGCTGCAACCGCGCGCCGAACCCGAGCGCATCGAAAGTGTTGCGCAGGTCCTGCGCGCTCTGGCGAAAATGCGCCCAGCCGTCGGTGTGGACCGGCACGATGACGGCGTCGGCGAAGACGCGCGCCGTCTCGACCGTATCGTTGGTGTCCATCGTCAGATGGAACGGTCCGCGCGTCTGCGCCGCGCCGGCAAACGGCAGCACGATTCCCGCATTGAAGCGCCGCGCCACCTCGGCGACGCCGTCGTAGAACACCGTGTCGCCGCTGACATAGACCGGCGCCCCATCCCGAGGGCTCAGCACGAAACCGATCACGTCGCCGGCCAACGGCTCGATGCCCGCCGGACCGTGGCGGGCCGGCGTCGCCGTGACCGTGAGCGTCTGGCCGCCTTTGCTCAATTCCGCGCTCTGCCAGGGCGCGAGCCCATGAGCAGGCGCACCAAGCCTCGTTGCGCCGATTTCGGTCGTCAGCACGCGCGGCGCGCGCGTCAGGAAGGCCCGACCGCCATGATCGAGATTGTCGGCATGCTGATCATGGCTGAGCAGCACCGCGTCGACGTCACCGATCGCATCGGCCGTCATGGCAGGCCCTGTGAGTTTCTCCAGCGCCACATGCGGCAGTTCATAGCGGCCAGGGCCATCGAAGGTCGGATCGGTCAGCAGGCGGAAACCGTCGATTTCGATCAGGGCGGTCGGCCCACCGATCAGGGTAATCGCAACGCTCATGACGATGCTCCCATTGTCCGGGCCGGCGCCCGCGTCACCAGATAGATCCCGAGCGCGACGGGAACGACGCCGAACAGATCCTGCAGCGCCACGTGCTCGCCGAGCACCAGGAAGGCGAAGATCATTGCCAGCGGCGGCATCACGAAGTGATAGGCGCTGGCCGCGGTGGCGCCACACACCTTGAGCAGATGGAACCAGAGCACATAGGCCAGGATCGAGCCGCCGAGCACGAGGAAGGCGAATGCGCCGATCAGCTGCGCATTCGGCACGATCGCGTCCACGTTCGACACGCTGAGCGCGACCGGCCACAGCACGAGGCCCGCAGAAAGGTTCTGGATGCCGTTGCCGACCCACAGGCTGCCCTGCGGCGCGAGCTGCTTGAACAGGATGGTGCCGGTGACGATCGAGGCGAGCGCCGCCAAGGTATAGAGGATGCCTTCGAGCTGGTCGGTGCCGACCGACATGCGATGCCAG
>JBARNF010000140.1:0-6243 GCA_049802835.1 Bradyrhizobium sp. | reverse complement strand
GGCCATATCGACCAGATCGCCAATGTGGTCGAGATGATCAAGCGCAACCCGGATTCGCGCCGCCTGATCGTGACGGCCTGGAATCCCGCCGATGTCGAAAAGATGGCGCTGCCGCCCTGCCACTGCCTGTTCCAGTTCTACGTCGTGAACGGCAGGCTGTCGTGCCAGCTCTACCAGCGCTCGGCCGACGTCTTCCTCGGCGTGCCCTTCAACATCGCCTCCTACGCGCTGCTGACGATGATGGTGGCGCAGGTGACGGGCCTCAAGCCGGGGGATTTCGTGCATTCCTTCGGCGACGTGCACCTCTACTCCAACCATATCGAGCAGGCGCGGCTGCAGCTGACGCGCAGCCCCCGAGCGCTGCCGACCATGACCCTCAATCCTGACGTGAAGGACATTTTCGGCTTCCGCTACGAGGATTTTGCGCTCGCAGGCTACGATCCGCATCCACACATCAAGGCTGAGGTCGCGGTTTAGCGCATGTCGCTCATCATCCGCCGCGCCAGGCCTGACGACATCGGCGACGTGTTTGCTCTCATCAAGGAGCTCGCCGCGTACGAGAAGCTCGCCCATGAGGTCGCCGCCAGCGAGGCCGATATCGCCGGGGCGCTGTTCTGCGAGCATCCGGCGCTGTTCTGCGACATCGCGGAGTGGAATGGCGAGGTCGCGGGCTTCGCGGTCTGGTTCGTCAATTTCTCCACCTTCGCCGGCCGTGCCGGCATCTATCTCGAGGACCTGTTCGTGCGGCCGGCCTTCCGCCGCAACGGCCTCGGCCAGGCGCTGCTCGGCCATCTCGCGCGCACCTGCGTCGAGCGCAACTGGGCGCGGCTGCAATGGTCGGTGCTCGACTGGAATGCGCCCTCGATCACCTTCTACAAGTCGCTCGGCGCGGAGCTGATGGACGACTGGACGCTGTGCAAGGTGACGGGGCCAGCGCTGGCCCAGCTCGCGGAGAAGGCGCCATGATCGAGATCGTGCTGATCGTCGCGGTCGCGGACAATGGCGTGATCGGCGCGTCCGGCGCCATTCCGTGGCGCCAGAAGAGCGACATGCAGCGCCTCAAGGCGATGACGATGGGCCGGCCGATCGTGATGGGCCGCAAGACCTTCATCTCCTTTCCGCGACGGCCGCTGCCGGGCCGGACCAACATCGTCATCACCCGCGATGCTGATTTTCGCGCGCCCGGCGCAATCGTGATACACGCGGTCGACGAGGCGCTGGCGATCGCGCGGGGTGATGCGATGCGGCGTTCGGCCGCGGAGATCGCCGTCCTCGGCGGCGCCGAGATCTACGCGGCGACGATGCCTTTCGCCGACCGGCTGGAGATCACCGAGGTCCATGCGAGCCCGCCGGGCGATACCGTCTTCCCGGCGATCGATCCCGCGCAGTGGGAACAGGTGGCGCGCGAGCGCCATGCCTCGGGTCCCGACGATCACGCCGAATATTCCTACGTGACCTATCGCCGGAGGCGGTGAGCGTCTTGCGGGGCTGGCGGCGGTTCGGCCCCGCCAAGACCGTCCGTTAATGATGAAGTCGCGTCGTTGGGCCGTCCGAGGGGCTTCGGACCGCGGCAAACCAGCGCTTCGGTCCCTGTTTACATTGACAAAACCCGGTTCGGGCTTAGCTGGAGCGCTGCATTGTAAGGGGCGGGGACGTCCCTTATAAACCGGCCACCGTCGGGGCCGGCACTTGTGCACTATCAGCCTCTCGGAGGAGATCAATCGATGGCGTGGAAGAATCAGGGCGGAGGCCCGTGGGGTCCGGGTCCGAAGGGGCCCTGGGGCTCGGGACCGCAACCGGTCGGTCCAAGGCCACCCGACCTGGAAGATCTTCTGCGGCGCGGCCAGGACCGGCTCCAGCAGTTCATCCCCGGTGGCGGCTTCGGTGCCGTCGGCATTCTCCTGGTCGTGTTCGGTGCGATCGCGATCTGGCTGCTGTCCGGCTTCTACCGGGTGCAGTCCGAAGAGCTCGGCGTCGTGCTGCGCTTTGGCAAATACGTCCGCGATGAGCAGCCGGGCCTGCGCTATCACCTGCCTTATCCGATCGAGACCGTGCTGCTGCCCAAGGCGCTGCGCGTCAATCCGATCTCGATCGGCGTCACGATGGGCGACGATGCCGGCCGCCGTGGCCGCGGCGGACGCGACGTGCCCGAGGAGAGCCTGATGCTGACCGGCGACGAGAACATCGTCGACGTCGACTTCACCGTGCTGTGGCGCATCAAGCCGAAGGGCGCCGCCGACTTCCTGTTCAACATCCAGAATCCCGAGGGCACCGTGAAGGCGGTGGCCGAAAGCGCGATGCGCGAGGTGATCGGCCGGTCCAACATCCAGCCGGTGCTGACCGGCGCCCGCACCCAGATCGAGCAGAGCGTGCAGGAGCTGATGCAGAAGACGCTCGATACCTATGGCTCGGGCATCCAGGTCACGCAGGTGCAGATGCAGAAGGTCGACCCTCCGGCGCAGGTGATCGCGGCGTTCCGCGACGTGCAGGCGGCGCGCGCTGATCTGGAAAAGGCGCAGAACGAGGCCCAGACCTACGCCAACAAGGTGGTCCCGGATGCGCGCGGCCGCGCCGCGCAGATCCTGCAGGTCGCCGAAGGCTACAAGGAGCAGGCGATTGCCGAGGCCAAGGGCCAGAGCGCGCGCTTCCTCAAGGTCTATGACGAGTACAAGAAGGCGCCCGACGTGACCCGTGAACGCATCTATCTCGAGACGATGGAGCGCGTGCTCGGCGGCTCCGAGAAGCTCGTGCTCGACGGCGGACCTTCGGGTCCGGTGCCGCTGCTGCCGCTCGGCGATCTCATGCCGCGCCGCCAGGGTACGACCGCCGCGCCCCAGGCCCAGCAGGGAGGTGCACGATGAGGTCCCCCGTTGCAGGTATCATCGCCCTCGTCGTCGTGCTCGCGCTCGCCGTCATCGCTTACAGCTCGCTGTTCACGGTGCAGCAGACCGAGCAGGCGCTGGTGGTCCGGCTCGGCAAGCCGGTCGACGTCGTGACCGAGCCCGGCCTGAACTTCAAGGCGCCGTTCGTCGACACCGTGATCTCGATCGACAAGCGCATCCTCGACCTGGAGAACCCCTCTCAGGAGATCATCGCGTTCGACCAGAAGCGGCTCGTGGTCGACGCCTTCGCCCGCTACAAGATCAAGAACGCGCTGCAGTTCTACCAGAGCGCCGGCACGATCCAGGCCGCCAATGTCCAGCTCGGCACCCTGCTCAATGCCGCCCTGCGTCGCGTGCTCGGCGAGGTCACGTTCACCCAGGTGGTGCGCGACGAGCGCGAGGCCTTGATGCGCAAGATCCGCGATCAGCTCGACAAGGAGGCCGATGCCTACGGCATCCAGGTGGTGGACGTCCGCATCCGCCGCGCCGACCTGCCGGATGCCAACAGCCAGGCGGTCTACGACCGCATGAACAGCGAACGGCAGCGCGAAGCCGCTGAATTCCGTGCGCTCGGCGGCCAGAAGGCTCAGGAGATCAGATCCAAGGCCGATCGGGAGGCGACCGTGATCGTGGCGGAAGCCAACTCGCAGTCCGAGCAGACCCGGGGCATCGGCGATGCCGAGCGCAATCGGTTGTTCGCCGAGGCCTACGGCAGGGATCCCGATTTCTTCGGCTTCTATCGCTCGATGACGGCGTACGAGAACGGGCTGAAGTCCGGCGAAACCCGCTTCCTGTTGCGGCCCGATTCGCAGTTCTTCCGCTACTTCGCCAACCCGTCCGGAAAGCCCGGCGTGGAAACGCCGTCTGCCGCGAGCGCGACGGCAGCTGCGGCGCAGGCTCCCAAGCCCTGATGGCATCGCGGCGGTTGATCCCGGCGAATATGAGTTGACACGGACGGGGCGAAGCCGTTGCTTCGCCCCACATATCAAGAAGGTCGCACGGGAGGTCCGGGTCCGATGAGGTCCATTGCGTTTTCCGATTTCCTCATCGGATTAGGTATCCTGTTCGTGCTCGAGGGTCTGATGTTCGCGGCCAGTCCGGAGTGGATGCGGCGGGCGATGAAGACCGCCATGACGACGCCCGACAACGTGCTGCGTGCGGTCGGCATCGGCTCGGCGGTGGCGGGCCTGGTGCTGATCTGGGTCATCCGACGCCCGATCTAAAGCCCGGGCGCTTCCGGCCGCAGCGCAGTGGCGAGGTTACGGCAACCCGGCCGGCCGCTGTCTCCGCCGCCCGGCCAACGCCATTGTGAGGCGATAGCTGCGCCATTTTGCCGTATTAGGTCGCCTTCAATGATGAATCCGGCGGTCTGTGGCCGCCTGCTTGCGTCCCCGCCCGGTTCCGGCGCACTGTAACGATTGAATTTACCGAGTTTTCTGGAGATCCGCCCGATGACCGCATCCCTTGCTCTCAGCCGTCGCCTGCGTCCGATCCTGACCGCGGCCGTTCTTGCCGCCGGTTGGGCGCTCGCGTCGGCCCCGGCCTCGGCGCGGGGACCCGAAGGGATCGCCGACGTTGCCGAGAAGGTGATCGACGCCGTCGTCAACATCTCGACCTCGCAGACCGTCGAGGCCAAGGGCGGTGGAGAGAGCCGCGGCGCCAATCCGCAGGTGCCGCCCGGCTCGCCGTTCGAGGAGTTCTTCGACGACTTCTTCAAGAACCGCCGCGGCGGCCCGGGCGGCCGCGGCGGCGCCGACAACTCGCCGCGCCGCACCAACTCGCTGGGCTCCGGCTTCATCGTCGACGACTCCGGCGTCGTGGTCACCAACAACCACGTCATTGCCGACGCCGACGAGATCAACGTGATCCTCAACGACGGCACCAAGATCAAGGCCGAGCTGGTCGGCGTCGACAAGAAGACCGACCTCGCGGTGCTCAAGTTCAAGCCGCCGCGGCAATTGACCGTCGTCAAGTTCGGCGATTCCGACAAGCTGCGGCTCGGCGACTGGGTGGTCGCGATCGGCAACCCGTTCAGCCTCGGTGGCACCGTCACCGCGGGCATCGTCTCGGCCAAGAACCGCGACATCTCGTCGGGGCCTTATGACAGCTACATCCAGACCGACGCCGCCATCAACCGCGGCAATTCCGGCGGCCCGCTGTTCAACCTCGACGGCGAGGTGATCGGCGTCAACACCCTGATCATTTCGCCGTCCGGCGGCTCGATCGGCATCGGCTTCGCCGTGCCGTCGAAGACCGTCGCCGGCGTGGTCGACCAGCTCCGTCAGTTCGGCGAGCTGCGCCGCGGCTGGCTCGGCGTGCGCATCCAGGGCGTCACCGACGAGATCGCCGAGAGCCTCAACATCAAGCCGGCGCGCGGCGCGCTGGTTGCCGGCATCGACGACAAGGGACCGGCCAAGCCTGCGGGCATCGAGCCCGGCGACGTCGTCATCAAGTTCGACGGCCACGACATCAAGGAGCCGAAGGACCTGTCGCGCATCGTCGCCGATACCGCCGTCGGCAAGGAGGTCGACGTCATCGTCATCCGCAAGGGCCAGGAGCAGACGCTCAAGGTCAAGCTCGGCCGGCTCGAGGACACCGAGAAGGTGCAGCAGGCGGCGATCAAGAAGGACGAGCCGGCCGAGAAGCCGGTGACGCAGAAGGCGCTCGGGCTTGATCTCGCCGCGCTGTCGAAGGATCTCCGCACCCGCTACAAGATCAAGGACAGCGTCAAGGGCGTCGTCGTCACCGGCGTCGACCAGGCATCCGACGCCGCCGACAAGCGGCTGTCGGCCGGTGATGTCATCGTCGAGGTGGCGCAGGAGGCTGTGACCTCCGGCGCCGACATCAAGAAGCGCGTTGACCAGCTCAAGAAGGACGGCAAGAAGTCGGTGCTGCTACTCGTCTCCAACGCCGACGGCGAGCTGCGCTTCGTGGCGCTGAGTTTGCAGTAGGGCAGGGAGTCTACGCTTCCACATTGCGAGGCACGCTCCCGTAGGGTGGGCAAAGGCGCGCCGTGATGTGCGCTTGGTACGACGCTCTCTCTCTCTCGCGCCGTGCCCACCATCTGGCTCCGATCGCGCGGCACGACGGTGGGCACGCGACCGCCCTGCGGGCGGCTGCTTTGCCTACCCTACGCATCCCCAACTACGCGTTTCAACTGCATCGACATACTCCGCTGTCGTCCCGGCGAACGCCGGGACCCATAACCCCAGGGAGGAGTTTGAGGCAGGCGCGTTGACGATCTCGCATACAATGTCCGCCGCGGCGTGGGTCCCGGGTCGGCGCCGCGACGGCGCTGGCGCGCGTCGCGGCTTGCCCGGGACGACGGTGGGGGAAATCCGATTTACATCTCAAACAGCGA